>CAZLKW010000036.1:0-14746 GCA_964560215.1 uncultured Sediminibacterium sp.
GAGTTTGTTTTAGTACGTTGACCACGAACAGGTAAACCTTTTCTGTGACGTAAACCACGGTAACAAGCGATATCTAATAAACGCTTTATGCTCATAGAAACTTCACTACGTAAAGCACCTTCTACTTTGAATTCAGCGTTGATGATATTACGAATTGCAGTTTGCTCATCGTCATTCCACTCATTTACTTTTTTATCGTAACTGATGTTTGCTTTATCTAAAATGTAACGAGCAGTAGAATGTCCAATACCGAAAATGTACTGTAATCCAATTTCTCCTCTTTTGTTTTTTGGTAAGTCTATACCGGCAATACGAGCCATATGCTAAAACTTGTTTTTTGTTTAATTTTTGTTTTTGTTTAAAACTTTAGCGTCTCCGCTGAAAGTCTTACTATCCTTGTCTTTGCTTAAAGCGAGGATTCTTTTTGTTGATCACAAATAATACGCCCTTACGCTTAACGATCTTGCAATCTGCACTACGTTTTTTGATAGATGCTCTAACTTTCATCTTTTTGTTTTTAAATATTTATTCCTAATGTTTTTAAACTCTTTTTTTTGAAAAACTTTCAACTTATTTATGTCTGAAAATAATTCTTCCCCTAGTTAAGTCATATGGACTCATCTCCACACCTACTTTATCACCAGGCAAAATTCTGATATAGTGCATACGCATCTTTCCAGAAATTGTTGCTAAGATTTCGTGACCATTTTCAAGCTTAACTCTGAACATAGCATTGCTCAGTGCTTCTATAATTACTCCATCTTGTTTAATCAGCGGTTGTTTTGACATACTTATTTTGGGGTTGCAAAGATATGGAAATGAATGGAATTATGAAAAAATCCCGGTTAATTCTTCTAAAAAGGCTAAAATAAAAGGAGAAGTTGGACTTCTCCTTTATAAACTATTGAAAATCAATATTTTAAATTTATACTCCTAGCCCATTCCTGGGAAAAGAGGGCGACCAATTCCAGCTCGAAATGGCCAAGGCATTGCTAAAAGAATTAAAATCAAAGCAATTACATATAAAATATGAGTAGGACTTGGATTTAATGTCTTCTTATATTTAACATGACCAATCGTGATGAGTACAATTGCTAAAATCATAGAGAAGATATGCTCAACAGCCCAAAAACGACTTGCAGCATCTTTCATCGTTGCACCCATACCTGCAGATTGGATCATTTTAATCCCTAGAGGACCAGCAATGTATTGATAAAGTCCCACCAATAAACTGGCATGTGCACTCATTAACAGGGTTTTACTTGATTTTAAGGCATCTTTTTGGGTAAATAACTTGTAAATACTAATAAGCAAGGCAATTAGAACCACCCATCTTAAAGTACTGTGTAAATGTAAAAGTCCGTTATACATAGTCTGAGTTTTGAAGCTAAAGTAATCAATTAAATTTAAACCGCTTAATACACCCAGTCAGCTACAAATAAATTGGTGTCTCTTGTCCCCTTATTATTCCTATTGGACGCAAAGATGATTTTTTTACCATCTGGGCTAAACATTGGGAATGCATCAAAACCTTTATCTCTACTTATTTTAACCAAACCAGTACCATCTAAATTAATTAAGTACATATTAAAAGGGAATCCTCTCTTGTATTCATGGTTACTGCAGAAAATAATTTGCTTGCCATCTGGGGTAAAATTAGGCGCCCAATTTGCTTGCCCTAAACTTGTGATTTGCTTTGCATCGGAACCATCCACATTTGCTACCCATACTTCCATATTGGTTGGGGCAACTAAACCTTCTTTTAATAAGCTAGAATATTCCTCTATTTCCGTTGGTGTTTTGGGTCGACTTGCTCTCCAAACAATTTTCTTCCCGTCAGGACTGAACCATGCTCCACCATCATATCCTAATGTATTGGTTACTTTCTTTTCCTTACCGGATGCAATATCCATTACATATAAATCTAAATCACCGTCTTTGTCGCTACAATAAATCATTTTCTTACCATCATATGATAAAGTCGCTTCTGCATCATACCCTTTTGCAGTCGTTAATTTCTTAACCACATTGCCATTTGTGTCTGCCATAAAAATATCGTATGTATTATAAAGTGGCCAGATGTATTTGTTGCCATACTTCGCACGGTCTACTGGTGGAGGACAATCTGCGCTACCTTCGTGGGTCGATGCATATATAATGTGTTTGCCATCCTTCATAAAATAAGCACAAGTCGTTCTACCCTTTCCAGTACTTACTAATTTATATTTAAAAGGATCTACTGCGTTCAATGGAAGATTACCCATGAATATTTGGTCACAAACAATTCCTTCTTTCGGATTTGTTTTTTGGAAGATAATTTTTTTGCTATCAAAACTCCAATATGCTTCAGCATTATCACCCCCGAATGTTAATTGTTGTACATTCTTAAAATGAGTCTCCCCTTCGAATTGAACCGTGTCTTGTTGAGCAAATGCTTGAGCAACTGAAAGGAGTGCAATTAAGAGGTAGATGTATTTTTTCATAGCGTTACAATTGGTTGCAAAAATAGTCCATATCATTTATAATAGCATACAATCCGCTAAAATCAATTGGATAGAAATATTTTTTGACCAAAAAATGACAGTTGTCTAAAAAATCAAGAACTTTGTACAAATACAATTTATGGCCATCATTGCTCCCTCCCTTTTAGCTGCTGATTTTTTAGAACTTGGAAAAGCATGTGCTATGCTTAATACTTCAGAAGCAGAATGGTTTCACTTGGATGTGATGGATGGTGTTTTTGTTCCCAACATTAGTTATGGTTTACCTATTATAGAACAAATCAAAAAAACATCTACTAAAGAGATGGATGTGCACTTAATGATTGTTCAACCTGAAAAATATATTACTGCATTTAAACAAGCAGGTGCTACTATCTTAACTGTGCATTACGAAGCTTGTCCTCACTTACATAGTACTTTACAACAAATTAAAGCTCAAGGCATGAAAGCAGGTGTTGCATTGAATCCGCACACACCTGTAGATGTTTTAAGGGATATTATATTTGATATTGATGTAGTATGTATTATGAGTGTAAATCCAGGATTTGGTGGACAAAAATTTATTGAACATACTTACGAAAAAGTAAAAGCGTTGAAGCAATTAATTGTTCAACATCATGCAACTACCTTAATTGAAATTGATGGCGGTGTTACTTTAGATAATGCGTCAAGATTAGTTGCAGTTGGTGCAGATGTTTTAGTAGCTGGGACCACAGTGTTCAAGGCAGCAGATCCAATTCAAATGATTGCTAGTTTAAGAAATTGTTAAGCCCTCATTGAGGCATTGAGTAATCCACATATTGTGTAAATGTTTGGCTTGTTATTGTAACTAGTGGGTGTTAAATTGTGTTAAGCATATAATTACATCTTCACAACCCTAAAAACTAACACCTTGACTGAAACAATCATCAACCTAGCATCGGTTAATCCAATTGATTTTTTTGGCGTTAACAATAACAAATTCGATCTCTTAAAAAAGAAATTTCCCCTTCTAAAAATTTTATCAAGAGGCACACAAATTAAATTAAGTGGCGCACCAGAACAAATTGACATTGCGAAAGAAAAAATTGAACTAATTATTCAATACATGGAACGCAATGGTCATTTAAGTGAAAACTATTTTGAACAAATTTTAGGTGGAGACGACGCAGAAGTAATTGACAATTTTGTAGATCAAAATCCAAATGAAGTTTTGGTATTTGGACCAAATGGAAAATCAGTTAGAGCAAGAACTGCGAATCAGAAAAAAATGGTTCAGGCGGCTGATAAAAATGATATTGTTTTTGCAATTGGACCAGCAGGAACCGGCAAAACCTATACTGCTGTTGCTTTAGCTGTGCGTGCATTAAAAAATAAATTAGTAAAAAAAATTATTCTTACACGTCCAGCAGTTGAAGCTGGAGAAAGTTTAGGATTTTTACCTGGCGATTTAAAAGAAAAAATTGATCCTTATTTACGCCCTCTTTATGATGCACTTGATGATATGATTCCTGCAGATAAATTAGGCTACTATATGTCTACAAGAACCATCGAAATTGCACCACTTGCCTACATGCGTGGACGAACTTTAGACAATGCATTTATCATATTAGATGAATCACAAAATGCGAACGATTTACAAATCAAAATGTTTTTAACACGCATTGGAGCGAATGCAAAAGCAATCATCACGGGTGACCCTACCCAAGTAGATTTACCTCGAAACCAAAGAAGTGGATTAGAAAAAGCAGTACGAATTTTACAAAATATCGAAGGGATTGCGCATATTCAATTAGATGAGGAAGATGTGGTACGTCATAAATTGGTAAAAGCAATTATCAAGGCCTATGACAAGGAAAGAGAAAACGAACCTGAAAACGCATATCATCGATAATAAAATTTAATAAAAACGGGATTTAGGTAGAATATTAAACCAAATTCTTATATATTAATTAATTTTATAATATATAAGTCGCTGATATGCGAATTTGTCCTAAAATGTTAAGAAAAACACAAAACGTTTTGAAGGAATATTAGTTTCTTTGCATCACTAAATAAAACAACAACTATGCTTAGTAAAAAATTACTACATTTTGCAGTTGCCTTGCTATTATTACCGGTTTTGAGTTTTGCTCAAAATACAACTGGTAACATTAGCGGTTCTGTAAAAGCTGACAACGGTGAAATCCTTGTCGGTGCTACTATTACAGTGTTACACGTCCCAACTGGAACTGTGTATAATGCTCAATCAAGAAAATCAGGTTTATTCGATGTAAGTAACGTGCAACCAGGAGGTCCTTATGCAATTACTGTATCTTATGTAAACTATCAGTCAGAAAAGAAAGAAGATATCTATGTTTCCTTAGGAGATGTAGTTAGAGTGGATGTGGTTCTTTCTTCAAAAATTGATAAATTAAAAGAAGTTACTGTTTCTACAACTAAAAGAGGTTCAGATTTATCAGTAAGAGGTGGTACTCAAACCATCATTGGTCGTGATAAATTAGATAACTTACCAACTGTTGGAAGGAACGTTCAAGATTTCTTACGTTTTTCTCCAACTGTCAAATTTGTTGGAGGTAATGGTGATTTAGCTGGTGTATCAATCGCTGGTCAAAACAATCGTTTTAATTCATTATACATTGATGGTGCTGTGAACAACGACCAATTTGGTTTGAGTGCAAGTGGCACCAACGGTGGTCAAACAGGTGTAGGTCCAATCTCTATCGATGCGGTGGATCAATTCCAAGTAATGGTTTCTCCTTTTGATGCATCTATCGGTAACTTTACTGGTGGCGGTATCAACGCAACGACTAAAGGTGGAACGAACAAAGTTACTGGAACAGTTTATAGTTTCATGCAAAATCAAAACTTGACTGGAAAAACGCCTACAGGTGATAAAGCAAAAGCTGTGAAATTAAATCCTTTTACAGCTCAAACGATTGGTGCAAGCATCGGTGGTGCTTTCGTCAAGAATAAATTATTCTACTTTGTAAACATTGAATCCATTGAGAACGAAAGACCTCAACCTTTTGATATAAGTGGTTACAGAGGAGCAAGTGGAAAGGCAGATATCGACAAATTAGTTGACTTTGTTAAAACTAAATATGGTTATAACACAGGTGGCTACCAAGATAACGCAGCTTCAACTAGTGCAAAAAGATTAGCAACTAAGCTTGACTGGAACATCAATAAAATGAACAAGTTCAGTTTCTCTTACCGTTACAATGAAACTAATTCTTATTCCACATCAGCATCTAGTTCTTCAAGAATAAACTTTTACAACAATGGTGTTTTATATCCAAACAAAACCAACTCTTTATCTGCTGAATTAAAGACGGCATTTAAGAATGGTTCAAGTAACAAGTTATTATTCACTTACACTGATGTTGTAGATGATAGAAATCCAATTGGAGATCCATTTCCACGTGTAACCATTTTTGATGGTTCTGCTGGTTCATTGGTATTTGGTTCAGAAGAATTCTCAACTTCAAACTTATTGAAGCAAAGAAACATAAACTTCTTAGACTTCTTCAAGTTCAACGTTAACAAGCATGCATTCACAGTAGGTGTTGATTATGAATTAAGTAAGTCTTATAACGTATTTATTCGTCAAAACTATGGATCATACCAGTTCTCTTCTCTTGCTGATTTCTTAGAAGAAAAAGCACCAAGACGTTATGATCGTTCTTTCTCTTTATTAGATCAAACTACAGGAGATAACACGAAAGCTGCTGCAAGTTTCTACACAGCTAGAGGTAGTGCATTTATCAATGATGAATTCAGGTATTCAGACAATTTAACATTGAATTATGGTATTAGAGCTGATTATACAAAGTTTTTATCTACTCCATTAGAAGATATGTATTTCAACTTCTACACTTCTAGAATATATGATTTCAATGGCGCAAGATCAGGCGCAATCCCTGATCCAAAAATTTCAATCTCTCCAAGAGTTGGATTTACTTATAAAATGCCAGAAGAGAACATCACAATCCGTGGAGGATTTGGTATGTTCACAGGACGTGTACCATTGGTATGGCCTGGTGGCGTATTTAACAACAATGGTCAAAGTGTTGGTGGATTATCTATCTTCACTGCATCTGATATTGCTAAATATGGTATCAAATTCAGACCAGATCCAACTAAACAATACACAGCTGCTGACTTAGGTTTGAGCACTACTGCTGCTAAGGGTCAAATGGATTTAATCTCTAAAGATTTTAGATTACCAAAAATCTTCCGTGCTTCATTGGCTTTTGATAAGAAATTAAAAGACAATTGGTCAATCACTGTAGAAGGTAGTGTAAGTAAAAATATTAACGAGATCTATTACAGAAGACTAGATATTAAAAATCCAGTTGGACAATTACAAGGCCCAGATAATAGGTATATCTACGATTTAAAGCGTATTGGTTACCCAGCTTCTCCAGGTATTACTGCTGGATCTAATCCTTACACAGGCGTATTCTTGTTAGAAAATCAACCTTACTATGGCCGTTCTGGATACGCTTATAACTTTACAGCTTCTATCGACAAGTCTTGGACTGATGGATTCTCATTTAATGCATTTTATACTTATGGTTCATCATTTGTAACACATGAACCTACTTCAAGTCAAAATAACTCTCAATGGAGATATATGGAGACTGTAAATGGAAGAAACGATGTTCAAAGATCAAGATCTGATTTTGATTTAGGACATAGAGTTAGTGCATTTATTGCTAAGAAATTCACTTATGCAAAAGGTGCTTTAGCTTCTACATTTAGCTTAGTATACAATGGACAGTCTGGTAACCCATTCAGTTATGTATATGCAACTGGTCCAGTTAGAGATCAAGGAACTTCTGAAACGAACGACTTAATCTTTATCCCTACAGCTGCTCAAATTAAGGGAATGACATTTGTAACAAATAGCTCTTATCCTTTATCTGCTGCTGCTCAAGCACAAGCATTGGAAGATTATATCTCTAAAGACAACTATTTAAGCAAAAACAGAGGTAAATATGCTGAAAGAAATGGTGCAAGATTACCTTTCACAAACATCATTGATGTGAAATTTGTACAAGATTTCAACGTAAAATTGAACAATAAGAAGTACCAATTCCAATTAACTTATGACATATTTAACTTCACAAATATGTTGAATAGAGATTGGGGTAGAAGATATTTTATGTCGAACGACCAGTTCTCTATCATAAAGTACCAAGGTGCTACTGGTTCAACTACACCTAGCTATAGCTTCTCTCCAATTAAGGATAATACTCCATGGGGTATCAGTTCAAGCACATCACCTAGCTACAGTGCACGTTGGGTAAGCCAATTAGGTTTACGTTTCAAATTCTAATCAACAGTTAGATTATAGAAAAAGCCCTCCAATTGGAGGGCTTTTTTTTACCTACAAGTAAGTCATCTTAAAAAAATTAGTAATTTCAAGTTGTATGGGCCAAAATTTTACACAGTTTACTATAGGGATTGAGGAAGAATACATGGTATTAGATCCTGCATCTAAGGAATTAAAAAGCCATCAGCAGACTATTGTCAACGAAGGAGAAAAACTCTTCAAAGAAAAAATAAAAGCAGAAATGCACCAGGCTGTCGTAGAAGTGGGCACTGGAATTTGTCAGAATGTTGAAACAGCCTATCAAGAAGTTTTTGAATTAAGAACTCATATCTCTAAAATTGCAAATGAACTAGGTTATAGCATTGGCGCTTCAGGCACCCATCCCTTTAGTTTATGGGAAAAACAACTCATCTCGGATCAAAGCAGGTACCAAGCCCTTTTAAACGAATTACAGCAGGCTGCAAGAAGTAATTTGATTTTTGGATTACATGTACACATTGGAATAGAAGACCGTCGTATGGCTATTCATATTGCGAATACGGCAAGGTATTTCTTGCCCCATATTTATGCATTAAGTACGAACTCCCCTTTTTGGGAATCTAGTAATACAGGGTATAAATCTTACCGTTCTAAAATTTTTGACAAATTCCCAAGAACAGGTATCCCTGACTATTTTGAAAGTATCGAAGCTTATGACAGTTTTATTCAATTATTGATAAAAACAAACTGTATAGACAATGCTAAAAAAATATGGTGGGACTTAAGGGTGCACCCAGTTTACAATACCATTGAATTTAGAATTTGTGATGTGCCAATGACCGTTCAAGAGACGACAACCATCGCTGCTTTATTTCAGGCTTTATGTGCTAAAATTTATACATTAAGAAAACAGAATATCAACTTTATTAATTATCAGCGTGCATTGATCAATGAAAATAAATGGCGTGCAAGCCGTTATGGCATTGAAGGATTATTGATTGACTTTGGAAAAGAAAAAGAAATGCCGGTAAAAGAATTGATTGATGAATTACTTGAATTCGTAGATGGCGTGGTAGATGATTTAGGAAGTAGAAAGCATATTGAAAAAGTACAAAATATTTTTACCTCTGGCTCAGGAGCAGATCGACAGTTAAAAGTCTTTAAAGAAACTGGCAGCTTAATTGAAGTTGTAAAATATATTGAGCAAAGCTTTCTTGAACAATAGATAAACTATTCTGCAATTTTAAAATCGAACAAGGTTGCTGTAAATAATCCACGCTCTCGCTTTTTAAAGACCACATCCCAATCTCCTTTGTACCTTAAAATATTAGGAACTAAGAGTCCATTTTTTGTATAGGTCATCTCCACTTCCATCTGAACATTAAAGTCATATACACCAGCCTTATAACTCAAAGAATAATTACGCCCTAGTACCTCTAAAGTGTTAGGATTAAACCAAGTAATCATTTGATCTACTACTACTCTATCTTTTGCAAAAAAACTAAGGTCTTCTTTTGGCTTAATCTCAAATACATAGGCCAACTTTCCATGATAGTCTACATAATCTAATCGATAGGTATATAATTTATGTGCATTCTCGTCGTATAAATCTAATTTATTACCAATCATTGGGATACCCGGGATTTTTTCACCCGGATTAAAAAACAACATTTTTAATTGCTCTTTTGCTTTGTCTATACCCGATCCTTGAATGGTTCTTTTTTTTCCTTTGACAATATTTGTCTCTCCACAAATCTGTCCTTTTGTGAAAAATAAACTTGCATACAATGAGGGTGTTAAGTAATTATATTCCCCCTTACTATTTCTTAAATTACCGAAAGTTTTTTCCTCTAACACATCCATCGTTCTACAAGCACCAATTTTATTTTGACGGGTTCTGCTATCTAAAGAAGCAACCATCTTTTGGTTTTTATCATACATTTCTATATGATTAAAAGAGCTATAACCTATTGTTCTAAGCGTTTTAAAGGCTTTGTAAAAACTTGTATCCCTTTTTATTTTTTCTAAAATGTCTTTATAATCAAAGTTGTTTCGAACAATTGCATCAGCAAGTGTGAAAGATTGATTCGCTAATTGAAAGCTCGTATCCTGTGCCCAAGATTGACTTACAATGAATAAAGAAATTAAAAGTAGGAATCGACGCATGATTATTTAATATTAGTCATTTTATAGTCCACCCTAACTTTACCTTTATGGATATCATTTAACTTTCCTTGTAACATCTTCTTTTTTAAAGGCTTAATATAATCAATGAATAATTTCCCTTCAATATGATCATATTCATGCAGTATAATACGCGCTGTCATGCCGTCAAAAGTTTCTACTTTTTCTACAAAGCTTTCATCCATGTACTTAAGAGTCACTTTTTCGTGCCTTAAAACGTCTTCCCTGATTTTTGGAATACTCAAACAACCTTCATTATAAACCCATTCTTTGCCACTTAATTCAACGATTTCTGCATTGATAAAAACACGCTTAATTCCTGGCGCATCTGGGAAAGATGCGTCTTCTGGTTCTGCATTTTCAAAAATCTGTTGGCTATCCATCACGAATAAACGAATTGCACGATTAATTTGAGGCGCTGCAAGTCCAACACCATTGCTGTCGTACATGGTTTCCCACATATCTTCTATTAGCTTAGCTAAGTTTGGATAGTCCGCACTGATAGGCTCACTCACTTTTCTTAAAACAGCAGCACCATAGGCTACAATTGGTAAGGTCATAGTAGTTCAATTATGGGTGCAAAGTTACAATAATTCAAGCTTAAAAGCCTTTAGATACCGCATTAAAGCATTAAATCCTTGTTATTTAGGTATTCTTGAAGTAGAATAGTTGCTGCAATCAAATCTACATTCTGCTTTACTTGACGGTCTTTTTTCTTCATACCCATCTCAATCATTGCCCTTACCGCTGTTTTAGAGCTATAACGCTCATCTACCGTCTTAACAGGGATCGATGGAAACTTTTGGGTTAAATCAATAATCGCTTTTTTTACCAAGGGAGTGGCATGGGTTGGAGAGGCATCTAAATTCAATGGCTCTCCTATTAAGATTAATTCTACCGGCTCTTTGGCAATATAATCTGCTAAAAAAGTAAATAAACTTTTAGTATCCACTGTAACCAATGAAGTCGCAATCATTTGAAAGGGATCGGTTACGGCCAAACCACATCGCTTTCCACCATAATCTATACAAATGATTCTTGCCAAAATAATAGTTTACATTAATAAAAAGTAGTCATCAAAATTGCTGAGATGACAAAAGTACTAAAAACAATACTCGCAATACCATTAGCCGTCATAAAAGCGATGTTCACCTTGCTCAAATCATTTGGCTTAACTATACTGTGCTGGTATATTAACATCCCAACAAACACCATTGCTCCTGCAAGATAAATAAGGTGAAAGTCGCCCATAAAATAAGCTGCAATTATAAAACACGCAGAAATTACATGCAAGCCTCTAGCAATATTTAAAGCTTTGCCTAAACCCCAATAACTTGGGATGGAGTAAAGTTGCTGTGATTGATCAAACTCAATGTCTTGCAAAGCATAAATAACATCAAATCCACTTACCCAAAATATCACTGCAAAAGAAAACAATAAGGGTACGATATTAAATACACCAGTTACTGCTAAATAAGCGCCAATTGGCGCTAATGCTAATCCAATACCCAATACCAAATGACACAAAAAAGTAAACCTTTTTGTATAACTATAAAACATAATTACAAATAAAGCGACTGGAGATAAATAAAAACAAATAGGATTGATAAAATAAGTTGCAATAATAAATAGTACTGCATTGATCATAATAAATAATAGAGCCTTTTCTGCTTTTATAATACCCGCAGGAATTTCTCTAATCGCAGTTCTTGGATTGAGTTGATCAAAGTGTCGATCCAAGTACCTATTGAACGCCATGGCAGTGGATCTAGCTGTAACCATACATACTAGAACCAAGAAAAATTTCAACCCAATATTTTCAAAAGGAAGATGATTGATTCCCATATATTGAACACCTAGTGAAAAACCAATAAATGCAAATGGTAATGCAAAAATGGTATGTGAGAACTTCACTAAACTAAAATAATTTTTAACTGTACTCATTTAATCTTTTTATGCTATTTCACTTCCCTAACAAATTCCCATAATACAACAGCAGCAGCGACAGAAATGTTCAAAGAATGCTTCATCCCCCATTGAGGTATTTCAATCACTCCATCACATACTTGTATTACTTCGTCACGCACCCCGTCAACCTCATTCCCAAAAACAAAAGCAGTGGGTGTATTGGAATGTTCATATTGATCTAATAAAATACTACCCTCAGTTTGTTCAATGGCAAGTACTTTATAGCCTCTCGCTTTTAAGTCCCTAACAGCATCCACCGTATCCTCGTAATACATCCAATCCACAGAATCTGTTGCACCCAATGCAGTTTTATGAATATCACGATGAGGAGGTTGAGGCGTAAATCCACAAAGGCAAATACCACTAATCAGGAAAGCATCTGCAGTTCTAAATACGCTTCCAACATTGTGCATGCTTCGGATATTATCCATCACCACCACCAATGGCTTTTTATCGGCTAACTTAAAGTCTTCGACCGACTTTCTCCCCAATTCTTCCATGCTTAATTTACGCATAGTGCAAAAGTAAGCTTTTCAAATATTAAAAAATTATGTAGGTTTGTCCCTCATGGCAAAATCAAGTTCAGAAACTCCTCTAATGCAACAGCATCGGGCTATTAAACAAAAATACCCGGACGCTATTTTACTCTTTAGAGTGGGTGATTTTTACGAAACATTTGGAGAAGATGCAGTCATCGCATCTAAGGTTTTAGGCATTACTTTAACAAAGCGAAACAATGGTTCCGCCTCCTCAAGTGAGCTTGCTGGCTTCCCCCACCATTCCTTAGATACTTATTTACATAAATTAGTTAAAGCGGGGCATCGTGTTGCCATTTGCGATCAATTAGAAGATCCTAAAACGGTAAAAGGTATTGTGAAAAGAGGTGTGACAGATATGTTAACTCCAGGCATTGCAACGAATGATAAATTACTAGAACATAAGCAAAATAATTTCTTAGCCGCTTTATTTGTAGAAAACGTTAAAGGAGGCATTGCATTTTTAGATATCACCACGGGGGAATTCTTAATTGCAGAAGGTAATCTAGAATATTTGGATAAATTATTACAGAGTTTGCAACCGGCAGAAATCCTTTATCCAAAAAATTACCAGGCAGCATTTAAAGAAAGTTTTGGTACTAGCTTTTATACCTATAGTTTAGACAGTTGGATTTTTGACGAGGCTTTTGCAACTGAGTTATTATTGAAACAATTTCAAACACAGAACTTAAAAGGTTTTGGAGTGGAGGCTCAAAAATTAGGAATAATTGCTGCTGGCGCAATTCTTCATTACTTAAAAGAAACAGAGCATCCACATTTACAACATATTCATACCATTGGTCGTATAGATCGCAATGAAATTTTATGGATGGATAAATTCACCATTCGTAATTTAGAATTAATCGGAAATGGTGCAGGGCAAAAGGGTTTGATTGATATCATTGATGCCACCAAAAGCCCAATGGGTGCAAGGTTATTAAAGCGTTGGTTAATTTTCCCTTTACAATCGGTAGAACAAATTAACCAAAGGTTGTCTGCTGTTGCGCATTTTATTGAAGCTAAAGAAACAGCTGTTTCTTTACATGAGACGATTGAATCTTGTGGAGATTTAGAAAGATTAACAAGTAAGTTGGCGAGCAGAAAAATTCAACCAAGAGAATTGGTGCAATTAGAAAAATCATTGACTGCAGTTGCATCGATTAAATCTGAACTAGCACCCGCTACAAATGCTTATCTTAAATCATTGGCAGACAATTTAGTGATATGCTCCAACACCATAGAAGCGATACAACATCATATGATGGAGCAGCCTCCTGCAACGATAATGAAAGGAGGCTTTATTAAAGATGGCGTTTCCGCGGAATTAGATGAACTCAGAAATATTTCAAGTGGTGGCAAGGAATACCTGACCCAATTACAAAATAAAGAAGCAGAGATTACGGGTATTAGCTCCTTAAAGATTGGCTATAACAATGTGTATGGTTATTATTTAGAAGTAACGCATGTACACAAAAACAAAGTACCAGCCGATTGGATCCGTAAACAAACATTAACAACTGCAGAACGCTATATCACACCAGAATTAAAAGTGTACGAAGAAAAAATATTAGGTGCAGAGGATAAAATTTTTGCTTTAGAACAACAGTTATATCAAACATTATTAGATCAAATTTTATCCGATTTAAATGCGATTCAAACCAATGGCCAGTTTGTAGGGATCATTGATTGTTTATTGTGTTTTGCACATATCGCAAAGCAAAATAAATATTGTCAACCAACCATGACTGATGATGGCGTTTTGTCTATCTCTGAAGGTAGACATCCTGTGATTGAACAAACCCTACCTATTGACACACCCTATATTTCCAACAACACATTATTGGATCCCAAAGATCAACAGATTATTATTCTTACAGGGCCGAATATGAGTGGTAAAAGCGCGGTGTTAAGACAAACGGCATTGATTACTTTAATGGCGCATATGGGCTCCTTTGTGCCTGCATCCGCTGCCACTATCCCATTGACTGATAAAATTTTTACCCGTGTGGGGGCATCTGATAATTTAAATGCTGGTGAATCAACCTTCATGGTCGAAATGATTGAAACTGCTAGTATTTTAAACAACCTCAGTTCAAGAAGTTTAATTTTATTAGATGAAATCGGACGAGGCACATCTACTTATGATGGTATCTCAATAGCTTGGAGTATTGTTGAATATTTACAAAAATCGACCCATTGTCCTAAAACTTTATTTGCAACCCATTATCATGAATTAAATGATTTAGAAGGGCAATTAA
>CAZLKW010000036.1:14756-16566 GCA_964560215.1 uncultured Sediminibacterium sp.
AATTAACCCGTGTTCATAATTATCATGTGAGCCATAAAGAAGTGGGTAACAAAATTATATTCCTTCGTAAGTTAGCTAAAGGTGGTAGTACCCATAGCTTTGGTATTCATGTAGCAAAGATGGCGGGTATGCCCAATGAATTAGTAGATCGTGCAAACACGATTTTACATGAAATGGAATTAAAGAATAAAGACCACCAACAAACAAGCCCTTCCGTACAAGCGCCAACTGAGAAATTTCAACTATCTATTTTCGATGCACATACAGAAACATTTGAATCCATCCGAAAAGAATTAGATAGTATTGATATCAATAACCTCACTCCTGTGGAGGCTTTAATGAAATTACAAGCGATCAAGCAAAAACTGAACTAACAATAAAAAAGAAGCGTCTCGATTGAGACGCTTCTTTTTTTATATCAACTACTTTGCTTTAAATGCAATTAATTATGTTGCATAAATCTTTGAATATAATTTTTAATACGCTCTTGTAAACCTGCGCTAACCGGCACCAAAGGCAGTCTTAATTCATTTTGAATCAATCCTTGCTCGGCCATGAAAGCCTTGATACCAGCGGGATTATTCTCTTCGTACATATATGAATACCCTTCAACCATTAAATCATTGATTCTCTTAGCCATTGAAAAATCTCCTGCCATCGAGAACTTGATCATATCTGCAAAAGGTTTAGGAAAGGCATTTGCAGCAACACTAATTACACCATCCATACCACATGCAATTTGTGCCATCACAATTTCATCATCCCCACTCACAACTAAAAAATCACTAGGGCGACCTTTTAAAATATCAATCGTCTGTGCCATTTCTGGACCGGCTTCTTTGATACCTGCAATATTTGGATGATTCGCTAAACGAAGCGTAGTTGATGCATTCATATTAATTCCTGTTCGACCTGGCACATTGTATAATAATATTGGCAAAGGTGCTGCATCAGCTATTGCTGTATAATGTTGAAACAAACCTTCCTGTGATGGCTTATTATAATATGGTGTAACACTTAAGATTGCAACAGCTTTATCTAAAGGATATTTCTTAAATGTATCAATTAATGATGCTGTATCATTTCCTCCAATACCAACTACCACTGGCACTCTCCCATTCACTTTATTATAGGTGCAATCTAAAACTGCTAATTTTTCATCAAAGCTAAGTACAACAGATTCACCTGTAGTGCCTAGACTCACAACATAGTCCACGCCACCAGCAATTTGTATATCAATTAAATTTTCTAAAGCTTCAAAATCAATTGATTTGTCTTTTTTGAAGGGCGTAACTAAAGCTACGCCTGTTCCTTTTAGGATTTGTCTTAACATGGGGTTATTCTTTAAGCTTCTTCCCAGAAGCCCATTTTGCTATATTTTTCAATTCTATTTTCTACTCTAGTTGCTGGATCAATGTCCTTAATTTCATCTAAGGCTTTAATAATTTGTTTTTTCAACATGGCTGCAGCAGCTACATAATCCCAATGTGCTCCACCAAATGGCTCTTGAACAATCTCATCTACCAAACCAAAGCCTTTCATATCGTTTGCAGTCAATTTCAATTGCTCAGCAGCTAATTCTTTTTTATCCCAGCTTCTCCAAAGGATTGAACTACAACTTTCGGGTGAAATAACTGTATACCAGGTATTTTCCATCATTAAAGTCTTGTCACCCACACCAATACCTAATGCTCCGCCGCTCGCCCCTTCACCAATGATTACAATGATAATTGGCACTTTTAAACGTATCATTTCATAGATATTACGTGCAATAGCCTCTCCTTGGCCTCTTTCTTCGGCTTCTAGCCCC
>CAZLKW010000037.1:0-15471 GCA_964560215.1 uncultured Sediminibacterium sp.
TTTATAAAAATATTAAGATTTGATAGTTGGGGTATTGCCCCAGCTATCGGAACTTAGCCCCTTAATTCATATTTGATGAAAATAGTTCGCTTTGTATTTGTACTAGGATTGATTGCAGTTGCAAGTTTTGCAAACGCTCAGATAAAAAAAGTATTAGCAGATAAAATAGTTGCTACAGTTGGTGACAAATATATTTTACGCTCCGATGTAGACAATGCAATAGCCGATTACAAAAGACAAGCACAAGGGCAGGAGAACATTGAACTACCCACATCATGCCAGGTGATCGAAGGTCAGTTGATTCGTAAAGCCTTGGTATTACAGGCTGAAAAAGATTCTATTTTAGTAACTGAAGAGGAGGTTGAAAATGCAATTGATGGTCGTATTCGTAATTTCATTCAACAGTTTGGTTCTAAAGAAGTATTAGAGGAAGTTGCTGGGCGATCTGTATTTCAGTTAAAAGATGATTTCAGGGTAATGATCAGAGAACAACGTTTGGCAGAAGAGATGCAGAACAAAATTGTAGATAAAGTTAAAATCACTCCAAACGAAGTAAAATCTTTTTACGCAAAAATTCCTGTAGATAGTTTACCATTATACGAGAGCGAAGTGCAAATATCAGAGATTATTATGCACCCTAAGCCTAATCGTGATATAGAAGAATATGTCATTCAACAAATGTTGGAATATCGAAAGCAGGTTGAAGCTGGAGTGAACAAGTTTGATCAATTAGTGAAATTATATTCCGAAGACCCAAGTGCCAAAGAAAACTTAGGTCAGTTTAGTTTAAATAGAAATGTGAGAGAATTTGATCCAGCATTTATGGCTGCATCGTTTAGATTAAAAGAAGGACAAATTTCTGCACCAGTAAAATCAAAATTCGGTTATCATATTATTCAGTTAATCTCAAGATCAGGTGACGAAGCCGTTGTAAAACATATCTTAAGAATCCCTCCAATCACGAATGACGAAATCAACGAGACCAAGAAAATTCTTGACAGTGTTAGAGGCGCAATTTTAGCTGGCAAAACTACTTTCGGCGAAGCGGTAAATAAATTTAGTGACGACGAGTCTAGTAAATTTAGCGGAGGCGCTGTCACAGGACGTGACGGCTCTACCTATATTAACTTTGATCAATTGGATAAAGAGATGGTGGTATTGATTCAAAACATGAAGCCAGGCGATATCTCTACGCCTCAAATGTATATTGATGATAGAGGTAGAAAAACAGTCCGTATCGTTTACTATAAAGAAAGAACTGCGCCGCATAAAGAAAATTTAAGAGAAGATTACAACCGTGTTTCAATAAGAGCGCTTGAAGAAAAAAAGGTGAAAGTATTGGAATCTTGGTTCAAAGAAAGAGTGCCTAATTATTATGTATTTATAGATAACGATTTCCAGGCTTGTAAAGAATTGACAGATTGGACAAAAGTGGCTAATGCAATTGTAAAAGAAAAAACATACTAGAAACTTCATCATGAGCGACGAGATTAAACACGAATGTGGCTTAGCATTCATTAGGTTAAGAAAACCTTTATCTTATTACCTACAAAATAGAGGCTCAGTCACCTACGGCTTAAACAAGCTATACCTCTTGATGGAGAAACAACATAATCGTGGACAAGATGGCGCTGGGATTGCAACTGTTAAACTAGACATAGAAGCAGGCAATCCTTTTTTATATAGATTAAGAAGTAGCGCTCAACAACCGATTGCTGATTTGTTTTACAAAGTGGGGCAAGAAATTCAAGAATTAGAAAAATTCCAACCAGATATTACAAAGCATCCAGGTCTTATGAAAGGCCATTTGCCTTTTATGGGGGAATTGTTATTAGGGCATTTAAGATATGGTACCCAAGGAAAAAATAATGTTGAATTCTGCCATCCATTTATTAAGAAAAATTTAATACCAGGAAAGAACCTTGCATTGGCAGGAAATTTCAATTTGGTGAATACGGACGAATTATTCAAAAAAATTCAACATGAGCCAGGTCCTTTTGAAAAACAAAGTGATCTTGCTGCGATGATGGAAGTAATTCATCATTTTTTAGTGCTCGAAGAATCTAAAAATCCAAATAGCCCAAATATTATAGAAGTATTAAAGCAATCCGTTCCAATGTTTGATGGAGGCTTTACCATTGGCGGCTTAATAGGAAATGGTTATAGCTTTATCATGCGCGACGCACATGGTATTCGTCCAGCTTATTATTATATTGACGGTGAAGTGATTGTAGCGGCAAGTGAGAGAGCGGCAATTCGTACTACATTTAATGTAGGTGAGAACGAAGTACTTGAGTTAATGCCTGGCACCGCATTGATTGTTGACGACAAAGGTGGTTATACCATTGAGCAAATTGTGGCTCCAAAAGAAAGAAGGGCTTGTTCTTTTGAGCGTATCTATTTCTCTAGAGGCGGCGACGAAAAAATATATAGAGAACGTATTGCACTTGGACATCATTTAAGCAGGGTGGTATTAGATAGAATTGAAAAAGATTTAAAGAATACCATCTTCTCTTATATTCCAAATACGGCAGAAGTAGCTTTCTACGGTTTAGTTAAAGGCATGGAAGAGTATTTGAATGCCATTAAGGTTGAGCGTATTTTAAGTTGGGGTAAGGAAGTGGATGCAGAAAGACTTGGAGAGATGGTGAATAGAAAAATACGTCAAGAAAAAATTGCCATCAAAGATGTAAAGTTAAGAACTTTTATTACGGAGGATGCAAACCGTAACGAGATGGTACAGCATGTATATGATATTACATATGGTACGGTTAGAAAAGACGAAGACACCTTAGTTGTAATAGATGATAGTATTGTTAGGGGTACTACACTAAAGGAGAGTATCATTAGAATGTTATCAAGATTAGGTCCTAAGAAAATTATTGTAGTTTCTTCTGCACCTCAAATCAGGTACCCTGATTGTTATGGCATTGACATGAGTAAAATGGGTGATTTTATTGCATTCAAAGCTGCTATTGCTTTATTGAAAGAAAAAGGCATGGAGCATGTGATGAATGAGGCATACCAAAAAATAAAAACACTAGAATTAAGACATGAATTACATACAGAAAATGTAGTGCGTGAATTATATAATCCATTTACAACTGAAGAAATTTCTGATAAAATTGCACAATTAATTACGCCAGATAATATTCAAATACCTGTAGAAGTGATTTATCAAACAATTGAAGGTTTGCATGAATGCTGTCCTACAAATACAGGAGACTGGTATTTTACAGGTAATTACCCAACTCCAGGTGGTAATAAGGTTTGCAACAAAGCCTTTTTGAATTACATGGAAGGAAATGACAATAGAGGATATTAATAAATAAGGCGCCATCGGCGCCTTATTTATTAATATGAATTTCAATTATTTCTGGTTTATAATCGATAACAAATGGCGTTGATATTCATCCCTGCACCAACAGAAGCAAAAACAACCACATCTCCTTTATTTAATTGATGTTCGTTGTACTTCCCTTTATGCACTAAATCATATAAAGTAGGAATGGTTGCCACCGAGCTATTTCCTAATTCATGAATACTCATTGGCATAATATCCGCAGGAATTTCTTTGATGTCATAAAGCTTGTATAATGCTTTAATAAAACCTTCATCCATTTTTTCATTGGCCTGATGTAAAAAGAATTTTTTCACCTCATGAATATCCACCCCTGCTTTTTCAATACATTCTTTCATTGCGATCGGTACATTCTTCATAGCGTATTCATATACTTTACGCCCTTTCATTTTAATATACCTTGTATCGTTACCAGCTTCTGGATGGTAAGACTTTCCTAAATATAAAAAGTAGGCCTCGTCATTACAATGGCTCTGAACGCTAAAGGACAAAATCCCTTGATTTGGATCTTCGGTATGTTCAAGAATACAGGCACCTGCACCATCACTAAATATCATGCTATCTCTATCATGTTCATCTACCACTCTGCTGAGGGTTTCAGCCCCAATCACTAAACATTTTTTTGCCATGCCCGACTTTATGAAGGAATCTGCTTGGATGACACCTTGAATCCATCCTGGACAACCAAATAAGATATCATAAGCTACACAGCCCGGATTCACAATGCCTAAATTATGTTTCACCCTAGACGCTATTGCAGGAATTGCATCCGATTGAATTGTGTTAGAGATTACATCGCCAAAATTATGTGCTACTATGATTTGATCAATTGTTTCGGGATCTATGCCAGCATCTTGTATGGCTAATTTTGACGCAGCTGTGGCAAGGTCAGATGTATTTATATTGACTTCGGCATACCTTCTTTCAACAATCCCTGTTATGCCTTTAAATTTTTCTACAATTTCTTGGTTTGGAGATTTTATGAGTTCATTTTGTTCATCATAAAAGGTATGACCAATAAAATCTTTATTTGATTTTACAATAGAAGGTATAACACTACCTGTGCCACTTATAATCGTTGCCATAAAGAGAGTCGATTTTGATTTTAAGCAATAATCCTAACCTCTCTAAGATAAGCTTTTTAGATATATTTATCGCCTTTGTTGCGTTTTACTTCAGCAACATACTCTTTTATAGATTGTTCTTTATCCTTGCTACAAATGAGAAGCACGTCTTTAGTATCTACTACAATAAAGTCATCTAGGCCTTGAATGACAACAAGTTTGTCTTTAGGAGAATTGATCATACATTTTGTAGCATCAATTACAATTACATTGTCAGAAGCAACTGCATTACCTAAATAATCCTTCTCCATATTTTCGTAAGCGCTATTCCATGTACCTAAATCACTCCAACCAAATGAGGCTGGCATCACATAAACGTTATTTGCCTTTTCCATAATGGCTATATCGATTGATATATTCACACATTGCGGGTAGATTTTTTGGATTGATTGCGCTTCTTGATCTGTATTGAAATGCATTTTCTCTTGATCAAATAACTCAAACATTTCTGGCTGGTATTTTTCAAATGCAGCCAAAATAGAACTAACCTTCCATGCAAATATGCCGGCATTCCATAAAAAATCTCCACTCGCTATAAATGATTTTGCAATTTCTAAATCGGGCTTTTCTGTAAAGGTTTTAACTTTATATACATCCTTAGTGACTTCTAATCCTTCGTATTGAATATAGCCATATCCTGTATTGGGATTTGTTGGCTGAATACCTAAAGTGAGTAATGCTTTAATATTTTCTACAAAATCCAGTGTTTTCAAAGCAATTTTCTGAAAGTGATCTTCCTCAAGAATTAAATGATCGCTAGGTGCAACAATAAAATTAGCATCGGGATTAATTTGCGCTAACTTAAAAGATATATAAGCAATACAAGGCGCCGTATTTTTTTTACTAGGTTCTGCTAATATATTATTGATTGGCAATAAGGGCAATTGTGCTTTTACGATTTCTACATATTCATCGGAAGTGACAATGTAAATATTTTCTGCAGGTATAAATTTCGCATACCTTTCGTAAGTCCATTGCACCAATGTCTTACCAGTATTGAGTACATCTAAAAATTGCTTTGGATAAGCAGTTCTGCTCATTGGCCAAAAACGACTTCCAATACCCCCAGCCATGATGGCTACATAGTGATTTTTGTTTTGCATAAATCTGAATTATAGAATCCCTTCTTTCATTAAATCGTGCATGTGAATCATGCCCATGTATTGTCCTTTTTCTTCCACAATTAATTGGCTGATATCATGCGTTTTCATTAAGTCAAAAGCGTCAATCGCTAAAGTGTTGGGGGAAATTGATATCGGCTTTTTATGAAATATATCTGCTGCTTTTAAATCTTGTATACTATTATGTTGTTCTAGCATTCTTCTAATATCTCCATCTGTAATCATGCCAATAATTTCTCCAGCAGCATCAAGGACTGCAGTCGCGCCCATTCTGCTTTTGGAGATAGCTAATATTACTTCCTTCAAACTAGTTGTAGCTAATACTTTTGGTTGCGTATTCTTTTTTGCGATGGCGCCTGTTGTTAACGTAAGTCTTTTGCCTAGATTTCCGCCTGGATGAAATTTAGCAAAGTCGTTAGATTTAAATCCTCTTAATTCCATCAATGCGATAGCCATTAAGTCACCCATCACCATTTGTGCAGTAGTAGAAGACGTTGGAGCTAAATTATTAATACAAGCTTCTTGATCTACTGTTGTATTAATTACTAAGTCTGTAGCTTTACCTAAATAACTATCTATATTGCCCACCATTGCAATGAGTGGATTTCCAAAATGCCCAACAAGATCTACTAGCATTTTGATCTCTGGACTTTCCCCACTTTTACTAATGATCATCACCACGTCCTCTGATGCAATCATCCCGGAATCTCCATGAATGGCATCTGCGGCGTGTAAATAAATAGCCGGCGTTCCTGTAGAATTACAGGTTGCAACAATTTTTTGAGCAATAATGGCGCTTTTGCCAATACCGCTTACAATAAATCGACCTTTGGACTGTATAACAGCTTGAACTGCCGCAACAAATTGATCGTCAATATATTTTTCTAATCCTGCTACTGCTTTTGCTTCAATTTGCAAGGCATTTTTAGCAATGGATTTGATTTCTGATGACATAGGCATTATATAGATCTAGCAAAGGTAATACATCATTAACTTTGTCCTCCATTTTTAATGGATCCTTTGATAAATGGCGAGTTAAAAAAAATATACCTATGTGTGAACTTTTCTTCAACAAAATACGTTAACTTATATATCCAAATAGATAATAAACAGCTGATTTTAAGCTTATTACGATGCCTACGACTAAAAAAACGACAAAAAAGACTGCCGCAGCTCAAAATAAAGAGCTGGTTGTTGCTTTAGAACAATATTTCGGCTTCTCTGAATTCAAGGGCACTCAAGAGCAAGCGATTTTGTCTCTTTTGAGTGGCAGGGACACTTTTGTGATTATGCCAACCGGCGGAGGAAAGAGTTTATGTTATCAGTTGCCAGCAATGATGCTTGAGGGATGCGCTATTGTCGTTTCCCCATTGATTGCGCTAATGAAAAATCAAGTGGACTTAGTTAGAGGATATAGTGAGCATGATGAAGTAGCCCATTTTTTAAACTCGTCCTTGAATAAAGGTCAGGTAAAATTAGTGAAAGAGGACTTGTTGAGTGGCAAAACAAAATTATTATATGTGGCACCAGAGACATTAACCAAACAAGAGAACCTTGATTTTTTTAGTGACTTAAAAGTGTCCTTTTTTGCAGTAGATGAAGCCCATTGCATTTCTGAATGGGGCCATGATTTTAGACCGGAATATCGTAGGTTAAAAGAGATGATGGAAGAAATTAATGCAGCTGCTCCAATCATTGCATTAACTGCGACTGCAACGCCTAAGGTGCAGAGCGATATTGTAAAAAACCTTTCTTTAAATAATCCTGAAGTTTTAATTTCTTCTTTTAACAGGGAAAACTTGTATTATGAAGTTCAACCTAAGGTCAAGAAAGAACAAACTGTAAAAAGTATTGTAAAATACATTACAAAACATAAAAAGAAAAGTGGGATCATCTATACATTGAATAGAAAAACCACAGAGGAATTAGCTGATTTATTAAAGGCTAATAATATTAAAGCGGTTGCTTATCATGCCGGTTTGGATCAAAAATTAAGAGCCGAAAGACAGGACCAATTTTTAAACGAAGATGTACAAGTAATAGTTGCAACCATTGCATTCGGGATGGGTATTGATAAGCCAGATATTCGCTTTGTGATTCATTATAATATTCCTAAATCAATTGAAAACTATTATCAAGAAACAGGCAGAGCTGGTAGAGATGGATTGGAAGGGAATTGCATTTTATATTATTCACAGAAGGATGTTTCAAAATTAGAACATTTCTTAAGAGATAAACCTTTAAGTGAGCGAGAAGTGGGTGCACAATTAATTGATGAGACTGTCGCATTTGCCGAAAGCGGTGTTTGTAGAAGAAGAAGTTTACTTCATTATTTTGGTGAAACATGGCCAGATAAAAATTGTGGAAAATGTGACAACTGTTTGCATCCAAAAGAAAAATTTGAAGCGAAAAGTGAATTGGTTAAGTTGCTTCAGACGATTCAAGCATTAGATGAAAGATTCGTTGCAGCTTATGTTGTACAGATTATAACAGGACATTTTACACCTCAAATTGGTTTATATCGTCATGAAAAATTACCCGTTTTTGGATTAGGAAAAGCGCATGATGAATTGTTTTGGAATAGTTTAATTCGTCAAGCAATGCTTGAAGAATTGATTGAAAAAGATATTGAGGAATATGGCTTATTGAAATTAACAAGCGAGGGGCATAAATTTTTGAAAAAACCTAGCTCTTTCCTAGTTGTATTACAAAATGTTTTTGCTGCCGAACTAGGTGAAGACGAAGAAGGAGAATCGGGCGAAGAAATTGCGACTATAGATGATCGTTTGTTTGAATTACTAAAGGACCTTCGTCAAGTTGAAGCAAAAAAGATAGGGCTTCCACCATTCGTCATTTTCTTGGAGACTTCTTTACAAGATATGGCCACTTTATATCCAACTTCATTGTCTGAATTGGAACGTTGTCAAGGGGTGAGTAAAGGAAAGGCGATTAAATATGGCAAACCATTTATCGATTTGATTGACACTTACGTAACAGAGAACGATATTGAAAAACCTGATGATTTTGTAATGAAATCTGTCGCAAATAAATCTAGTAACAAGATTTATATTATTCAAAATGTCGATAAGAAAATTCCTTTAGAAACGATTGCAAAAAACAAAGACCTAAGATTGGATAGTTTGTTAGAGGAAATGGAGACTATAGCTGCGAGTGGAACAAAGTTAAATTTGGATTATGCTATCGACGAATGGCTAGATGAATATGACCAAGAAGAGATCTTAGAATATTTCAAAAGCTGCGAAACCTCTTCTTTACAAATTGCACAACAAGAATTAAGCGAAAATGACTACACTTGGGAGCAGTTAAAAATAATGCGTATCAAGTTTTTGAGTGTAGTAGGTAACTAATAAAATGAATTAGTTACTCGTATTTCATTAATTGATTAAAGTATTGAGTTGTTCTATCTTTTGCATTTTTACGTACACTTAAGTAGTAGAAATTAAAATCTGCGATATGATAATCGCTCGTTTTGTACAAAAAATTTCCAAAAAATTTAGGGTAAGGTGTCCACAATACGCCTTCATGATTAATCGCTCCAGCTACCTTTGGAATTACTTTATTAAAGTTATATAGAACGGAACCCTCATTATCCATTCGATTAGCGGAAGGCTGATTGCTGTCCCATGTCAAAGGATTAGTTACAATAGATTTGAATTTTTCAATCTGTACAAAAGGAGGTATATAGCCTTCCTTGTAAGTACGCCAAGCGCATATGCATCCAGTTTCTGTCGGCGTCGCACATGCTTTTAAATTATTGAATTCTGCAGGATCGATCGCCATACCTACAATATAGGCAGCTACTAATTTTTTTGATAATTCTTTTCCGTCAAAGTATTCTTTTAATAACCTTTTTGCATGGGTACTACCTTGACTATGAGAAGCAATGATGATAGGTTTATTGTCCTGGTTGTTTATTAAAAAGTATTCGAACGCTTTTTTTACATCTTGATAAGCTAATTCAAATGCCGCTAAAGCATTTAATGTATCTACCTTGTTTTTTGGATAGTAACTTTTAATATGCGCCTGCCTGTACCTTGGCGCGTAGATCGACCCTACTTCATTGAATATACTTGCCTGGTTTAAAATTGCTGACAAATCTGTTTTCACATTTAAGTTGTAATCCTTCAAAGACGCCGACCAACCATTTGGCATCAATGGATCTAAATAAGTTGTTGGATGAATAAAAAACACATCCACTAATTGTTTAGGCTGATAGTTTTTTGCAATAGGCCTTGGTAAGCTATCAGATGGGTCGCTTTTTAAAGGATGCGCTGCCCAGTTTTTTAATTGATTATAATTTGGTTGTTCTTCCCAGTCAATTTTCGAGTAATTTATTGAATAAGTATTGTAGTTATTGTTTGCACAACCATTTAGCAAGACAATAAGAATTAGCAGTTTAACAGTTCTCATGGCACAAAGGTACCAATTTATAAAAACCGAATTTGTTTCAATTCGATAAATTAAAGAAGGTTGCAAATAAATTATTTAAATTTACAAAAAGCAACCTTCTTGTACCTATTAAGACATATACCTTTTTTAAAAGCTGTTTTTACCCATAGCTTGACTGCATTTGGTGGCCCCCAAGTACACCTAGGTCTATTGCAACATCGGTTTGTAGAACAAAGGAAGGACATCACTGCCGAAGAATTGATGGAATACAATGCTTTTTGTCAGTTATTACCCGGTGCCTCCTCTACTCAAACTGTGGTTTTGATTGCTTTTAAAAGAGGTGGATTCTCCTTGGCATTAATTACCCTGCTTATATGGATTTTACCCGCAACGAGTTTTATGGCTAGTTTGGCCATCGCGTATACGCATTTCGACCTACAGCCCATTTTGAAATCCTTGCATCTATTACAACCCATGGTGATAGGATTTATTGCCAGCGCAACCTATTTACTTTATAAAAAAGCAATCAGCAATACCATCACTTTTTTTGTTTTTGTTGCTGCGGGCATCCTTACTGTTGTGGGTTTTAAAACGCCTTGGACCATTCCTGTTGTGATTGTCCTTGCGGGCATTGTAACGAATTTTAGTAATAAGAGAATTCCTGATCAAGGGGCTGCTCCTAAAAAAATAAAATGGATCAATTTGCATTTATTTATTTTATTTTTTTTAGCTGCCGGATTTTTATCTGAACAAGCAACAAGACAAAACTGGGAACATAGAAAAGCATTTAACCTTTTCGAAAACAATTATCGATTTGGCAGTTTTGTTTTTGGAGGCGGGGATGTTTTGATTCCAATGATGTACGAGCAATATGTAACAAGGCCAAACACCATTCGCGTTAAAGAGAGCAAGAGAGATGTATTAAAAATCAATAGTACTGCCTTTTTAACTGGGTCTGGTATCGTAAGAGCCATTCCTGGACCCATATTTTCTATCGCTAGCTTTATAGGCGTGCTTGCTTTGGAAGAGAAAGGGATTGGTGGACAGGTGGCAGGTGCTATTATAGCAAGTGTGGGCGTGTTTTTGCCAAGTTTCTTAATCGTTTTATTCTTTTTCCCGATTTGGCAGAAATTAAAAAAGTATGCACTTTTTTATCGTTCACTAGAAGGTATCTATGCGGCGGTGGTTGGCATTATGTTAGGCGCTACGGTTTATCTTTTAAAAGATATTGTTTTTGATTTAGGAAATCTTTCTGTCCTTAATACGGGCATGTATTTAATCGTCTTTTGTACTACAGCAGTGTTATTAGTACGCTATAAACTAGCCCCACAATGGGTCGTTTTAGGGACCATCATTTTAGGTGCAGTCTTGACGCATTCGCCTATTATTTTTTAACAAAAAATAAAGGATGGAATTGTTTACTTTTACACCCATTCATGAAGCATATCTCCCCGTTGGTTTTTTTACTTTCTATTTTTTTCTTTTCCTCTGCAAAGGGGCAAATGAAAACTATTAGTGGGATTGTGTATGATATATCTGGCAGAAGGCCCGTAGAGGCTGTATTGGTTTTTAGTAAATACAGCATGACTCAAACAGATTCATTAGGCAGGTATTTGATTACCCTACAACCAAAAGATTCTATCATCTTTTCTTTATTCGGTAAAAACACACAAAAATTCAGTATCGACGACATCGAAGATCCCAGCAATTTTAATATCATGATTCATGTATCTGGCATTGACTTGCCAGAAGTCACAGTTAGAAATAACTATTATAGGTATGATTCTATTCAAAACAGAATGGATTATGCCAAATACTTTAATTATGAACCACCAGGCTTGAAGTTGAGTAATCAACAAAATTTCTTTGGGAATGGGGGCCTTACCATTGGGTTTGATGTGAATGAAATCATCAATATGTTTAGGTTTAAAAGAAACCGAAATCTTCAATACTTACAAAACAGGCTCTTGAGTCAGGAGCAGGAAAAATATATTAACTATCGTTTTACCAAGCGTTTTGTTCAAAAATTGACCAAATTAGATGGCCCAAGACTCGATTTGTTTATGGAATACTGTCAACCTTCTTACCCCACTCTTGCACTCTTGAATGACTTGGAATTAGGTTATTATATACAACAAAAATTGATTCAATTTAACCAGGGTCGATAATTCCGCCACTCATCTATTTTATTGAATAAAACATGGCTTTTTAGTTATCTTTATTCCCTAAAATAAGTTCAATTTGAGAAAGTTAAATCATTTTGCCTTCATCCTGGTTCTAGGAATGTACGCATGTAAGGAAAAGTCAAAACCAACAGACAAATTCAATGCTAATGCCCCGGTTTCGGTTGACATTGCACTCGCATCTACCGAATTGATTGACAAAGTCATTGAAGTAAATGGTTCGGTTGTGGCTAGTGAATTTGTTGACATCCGTCCTGAAACCAATGGTCGAATTGTTTATTTACAAGTACCTGAGGGTAAAATGGTTGCAGCTGGTACTATTTTAGCAAAATTAAACGATGCTGATTTGCAGGCTCAATTACAAAAAATTAAAGTTCAGTTAGAATTAGCCAATATAAACGAACAAAGAAATAAAAAGTTATTACAAGCAAAGGGCATCAATCAAAGTGATTATGATATTAGCTTGCAACAAGTGAATAGCTTAAAAGCAGACCTGGCTTATAGCCAATCTTTAATTGACAAAACAGTTATAAAAGCGCCTTTTGCCGGCCAGATTGGATTAAAGCAAGTAAGTTTAGGTGCTTTTATTACTTCTGCAACAACAATCGCTACATTACAAAAAGTAGATCAGTTAAAAGTAGATTTCACCTTACCAGAAGTTTATCAGAATTATATCAAAGTTGGTAAAAAAGTTACAATTGAAAGCATCGCTAACCCAGGTGTTAAAATGAATGCAACGATTGCTGCAATTGAACCACAAATTATCGCAACAACAAGAAACATTAAAGTACGAGCAAATTTACAAGGCAAGTTAATCCCAGGGGCTTACACAAAAGTTTTCTTAGGAGAGAACCAACAAAAGCCAAGTATATTAGTTCCTTCCAATGTAATTATCCCAGATTCAAAAGTGAAACAATTAGTAGTGGTTAAAAATGGCAAAGCAAAATTTGTGAATGTAGAAACAGGTTATAGAACAGCTTCTGCCGTTGAAATCACTTCTGGTATTCAAGTAGGAGATACTTTAATTGTAGCGGGAATGCTTTTTGTAAGGGATGGAAGCGATTTAAAAATTGGAAAGACATTACCACTTGCTGATATCATCAAGTAAGCTCATTATTAATAAATTATTTAGATGAATATATCTGAACTCTCACTAAAACGTCCGGTACTTGCTACCGTGATGAATATTGCGATTGTTATTTTTGGATTAGTAGGTTACTCTTTTTTAGCATTAAGAGAATATCCTGCCATTGATCCTCCAATTATTTCTGTACAGACATCTTATACTGGTGCCAATTCAGAAGTAATACAAAGTCAAATTACAGAACCCTTAGAGAAAGCAATCAATGGGATACCTGGTATCCGTACTATTAACTCTTCAAGTTCGGTAGGAAATTCAAACATTACGGTTGAATTTAATTTAGGTGTGAATTTGGAAACTGCTGCAAATGATGTTAGGGACAAAGTGGGGCAAGCAGTAAGAAGTTTACCAGAAGACATCAACAATCCACCTGTTGTTTCAAAAGCAGATGCGAATTCAGATTTCATCATCATGCTGACTCTAAGAAGTAAAACAAAGGGTTTGTTGGAATTAACTGAGTATGCGGAAAATGTGCTTCAACAAAGATTTCAAACAATTGATGAAGTTAGCGGTGTAAATGTGCGAGGTAAAAGAATTTCTATGCGCATTTTTCCAAATAATGATTTGTTAAATGCATATGGGATCGCTTTTAATGATATACAAACGGCATTGAATAAGGAAAACGTAGAACTTCCAGCAGGACGTATATATGGGAACAAGTCAGAATTCATTATTCGAACATTAGGTAGATTATCTACCGAAGCAGAATTTAGAAATATTATTATAAAACAAGATGCAACAGGTATTGTTAAACTAGGCGATATTGCTAGAGTAGAACTTGGACCAGAGCAAGAAGACCAAGGGACCTATTTTAATGGGGTGCCTGTTGTGATGTTATCTATATCTCCTCAGCCAGGGGCGAACCAAATTAAAATTGCTGATGAATTTTATAAAAGATTAGAGCAAGTTAAATTGCAAAACAAATCGGATATCGAATTTTTTGTTCCAATTGATAATACTAAAAATGTAAGACGAGCTTTGTCCGAAGTGAAAGAGACTATTGTTATCTCTTTTGTATTGGTTGTATTGGTGATTTTCTTTTTCTTTAGAAATTGGTTGATTGCAATTCGTCCATTGATTGACATCCCAATTTCTCTTGTAGCCACCTTCTTCATTATGTATTTAGCTGGCTTTTCTATCAATGTATTGACATTACTTGCGATTGTATTAGCAACGGGACTTGTGGTGGATGATGGCATTGTCGTAACAGAAAATATATTTAGAAAATTAGAAGAGGGTTTGTCCATTAAAGATGCAGCAAGAGAAGGCAGTAAGGAAATATTCTTTGCTGTTGTTTCCACCTCAATTACTTTGGCAGTTGTTTTCATGCCTGTTATTTTCTTACAAGGATTTGTTGGTTCTTTATTCAAAGAATTTGGTGTGGTAGTCGCTGGGGCAGTATTAATTTCAGCTTTTGTATCATTAACAATCACACCGGTATTGAATGTATACTTGAATAGAAACGGCGGACAGCATGGAAAATTTTATGAGCGTACCGAGCCTTTCTTCAAAGGAATGGAGCATGGATATAGAAATGGCTTAGCTAAATTTTTGCAAATCAGATGGATGGCATGGGTCGTTGTTGGAATTTGCTTCGTTTTAATTTTCTTTATTGGAAAAAATATTCAAAGCGAATTAGCGCCAATGGAAGATAAAAGCTCTGTTCGTATTTCAATGTCATCTGCAGAAGGAACAAGCTATGAAGACTTGAGAACAGACTTATTAAAAGCGATTCGAATCATGCAAGATTCAATTCCAGAGCATGCATTTACTTGGGGTAGTGTCCCTGGATGGGGCGGAAGTGGCGGAGCTTCTGGTAGATTGGGTATGGTTGAAGTGCACGAAAGGACTCGAACACAATCTGAAATTGCAGCCGATTTGAATAAAAAATTCAAACGTTTAAAAAATGTCCGCATATTCTCTGTAGAAGAACAAACTATTTCAGTGGGTATGATGTCACGTGGTTCTTTACCAGTTCAGTTCATCATTCAGAATTTAGATTTCCAAAAAATAAGAAACGTTATTCCGAATTTTTTAGAAGCTGCTAGAAAAGACAAGACATTTGGAAATGTGGATGTCAATTTAAAATTTAATAAACCAGAGTTGGATTTAACTATCGATCGCGCGCGCG
>CAZLKW010000038.1:0-15444 GCA_964560215.1 uncultured Sediminibacterium sp.
TTAACAAACCTTTATCTGTTGAAGAAATTTCGAGTTTCGCAGCGGCATTGGGCGTTGTTGTTCCAATCCCAGTTTGAGCAATTACTTGCATTGAAAATAATACCCAGACAATAAATAAAAAATATCTGTTCATACTAAGATTTTGGAAGCAATACGAAGATAAATATTATTTAGCTCATTTCTACTCCTACCCAGTTTTAAATAACAATTCCATGAAAACATTAAATTCATAGAATATTACCGTTTTCTGCCTTCTGGTATTTCCAAGTTTATTGACCTAGATTCAAATTAATCAAACCTATTCCTGTTTTAGTTGTTATAAAATATATGAAAATGATTTACCTAATATTGGCTTTAGCCGCTATTTTTACTGTCTTTCAATCTTTTAGAACTCTTTCAATGTCAAAGATTGAAACTCAAAAGTATAGGGTAGTTAAAAAGGAAGAAGGCTTTGAAATACGATTTTATCCCAAAGCAACCTTTGCAACTATTCGTTCTACTGGAGTCAACTACAAGCAAGTTGCCAGCAGTGGATTTAGAAAGTTAGCAGGTTATATTTTTGGTGGTAATGACCAAAATAAAAGTATTGCTATGACAGCTCCTGTAAGAATGGAGATGAGCAAAAAAGGGTCGGCTATGAGTTTTGTGATGCCAGAGAAATACGACATGGCTTCTTTACCAAAGCCAAAAGATGCTACTGTAGAAATTAAACAATCCGAAGAAGTATATGCTGCAGTAATAGCATTCGGTGGGTATGCAAATGATGAAAAAATTAATGATTATAAAAATCAATTAGTGGCTTTACTTCAGAAAAAGAATATTAAAATAATAGGTCCCTTTAATTTCTTAGGATATGATGCACCATATCAATTTATTGGACGTAAAAACGAAATTTCTATTCCAATTGAATGGAAAGAGTAATTCATTTTACAACTTTACAATCTCAGCATCAATCCAGTTAAGTCTTTTAGAGATCCATGATTTTAAATAATCTAATTCCTCTTGATGTGTTTTACCAACAAAATTATTAAAGGGCAACTTGACCCCAAGAATCTTCCATCTTTCAAAATGAGGATTGATTGAATTATTGGATTTTAAAATATTAATATGCTGTTCTATTGTTTTTTCAATATTATTACTACTCAAAGTAGTCCCTCTAAGCTGAACCCATCTGGCTTTTAATTTACTTGTAAAAGAAGGATCTGATAGTAGCTTTTTCCACCAAAAATGAATAAGCCATGTATCATTAGGATTATAGTTATTGAAATTAAATACCCAATTAGCACTATTAAAAAAAGCCGGTCTATCATCATTGCCAAAAGCTAAGTTAAAATCCCAAATGGGTCCCATCTTTAGTTTACCCTGGCGATCTTTATTCATAAATGTGCTTAGCCTATATCCGTCCGGATTGGTGGAAAATTCATTTAGGATCAAGAAATCAATAAAACTTTGTTCGTCAATATATTTACTATACCCATTTGTTGGATGACTAAAACTTGAACTTAATAGTACTTCTTCTAGTTCACCAATGTAGTTTTGTAAATACTTTTTTTGATCTGCCGAAATAGCATCATACTTTGGATACTCATACATAAAATAAGTCTCAACACTATTCTTTATACCAAAAGGCGGGAATGCGATTTTATTATAGTTTGGATCATACAATGACCGAAAACCCAATTCTGGGGTATAAATAGCGTCTGCATCCCAACCGACTAAATCATTATCCCCTGCAGACTTATCTATTTTAAGAATATAACCGCCTGTCACTGCACTACCTGTATTATCGACATTTGACATTTTAGTAATATTGATTCTATTCTTATCTCTTTTTAATTTTTCCATTAGTACATACAATCCCATATATTGGCCATCAATATACAATTGCATATACTTTGTCCTTGAAGCATACATCCCTATTTGATTGGATAAATCATAAATTAAAGTATTTCTGATCAAGGCTTTATCATTTGCAGGGGCATAAAGGATAAAATCAGACTGTTTTGGGAAATCCATGATTGCACTATCCGTATCTTGATCCATCTTATCTCTTAATTCAAAACCGTAGGACTTTTGTTCAAATAGACGAAAAGAGGTAGATCCCCTATATTCAATGCCAATATTAGATCTAAAGACAATTGTATCTCCAATTTGTATCTGGATTATTGATTGAACCTTAGGCTCATTAACAATTGTATTCCCCTTTGTACTTATATAAGCAACAGGTACTTTATTTGTAAAATTATTGACAGGGTACCAAAATGCTTTTGAAGGAAAAGTGTCAGTTAGGTTCTCACCAATTACCAAAGGATTGATTTTCTCACTAGTCTTTTGACATGAAATAAAAAAAATCGTTACAAAGATGCTATATAATATTTTTTGCATCTATGAATTTAGCTAAAATACTGACCAAAAGTAAAAATTTTTAACTCATTACACTTAGTTGTTTTATAAGTCAAAGCTATACTTCATATTTAATATCCTTATTATACCTAATTTTAGACCTAAATTATAGATCATGTTAAGAAGTTTTATTTTAACCACCTGTACAATACTGTTTTTTGCAACCGCTTTAAATGCTCAAAAACAAAAATTTATCATCATCAGGCATGCAGAAAAAGACACAACCATAAGTGGATCCCAAATGATGCAAGCAGATCCACCATTAAGTTCAAAAGGACAAGAAAGAGCCCAATCATTAATTAGTAAATTCAGGAAATACAAAATCAATAAAATTTACTCTACTAACTACGATAGGACTAAATCAACTGCATTGCCCATCGCTAATTTTATTGGGTTATCTATCAACAATTATGACCCTAGAAATTTAAAAGCATTAGCTGATGAATTAATCAATATAGAAAATCAATCAAAAACTATCTTAATAGTTGGTCATTCAAATACAAGCCCAAGATTAGTTAATCTCCTCTTAGGCAAGGATTTATATATAGACTTAGATGAGTCTGTTTATAATCAATACTGGGTTGTAAAGATCAAAGGGCAACGCAAACATGCTAAAGTGGTTATAGATTAATTTTCAAACTCCAATTTCATGAGAATTCGTTTTTTTATCGTGTTTATTCTCCTATCCAACGTGCCTGAAACCAGGCATTGAAAGAACTTTGATTTCTTGAATTTGCAGCACCACCATTATTTGTAACAGTTATATAATCTGTTGTACCATTTAGATAGATAATTTTTTTACTATCTCGTTAACAGAATAAATAGTTCCAGCTTGAGCCACAGCAATACCATTTTTTTGCATTTGTAAGTAAGTTTCACCGCCTCTATAAATATCATAACTGGCAGCTATTTCCCAATAACCAGCCTTTTGAGGGGTAAATCTATATGTTGTTGTATTAAACCAACTACTAGATACATTGACAGTATTGTTCACATTACTGTACCTACAAAGATCATTAGTCCATGAACCTGGCAAAGTGTAAGTAATATTTGCATGAGCTTCAAGTAAAAAAAGTTTAGTTGATGAAGCAGTTCCAATAAAATTATTTGCTTTTACGTTTCCATTAACTTCTAATTTTTCAGCTGGAGCACTTGTCCCTATACCGGCATTACCTGTTGCATCAATAAAAAATCTAGTTGGGTAGGTGTTAGAAAAGTTTTGAGTAATTGAAAAATTCTTTGTTCCATCTCCATTAAAATCTTGAAGCATACCCCAATCGCCCGTCCAAACAGCAGCTCGTCTACTACTAGCATGTGTTGTTGGATTGATATAAATTGAGGACGGATATTGCGAACTACCACTTGAAATTATAGGTGTTTCTAATGTTGGGCTATTCGATAATACTACATTTCCTGCTCCAGTAGATGAAGTAACTCCAGTTCCCCCTTTACTAACAGGCATGGTACCTGCGCTCCATGCACCTAGTTCTAATAATGTGATATGATTTCCGTCAGATTCGCCAAACCCAAATCCACCAGAACCGCCTCCAACAATACGAACAGAATAGGTATATGATCCAGGTGTGGTTGGGTTGTCTATAAAATTTAAACAATATGGAACGTTTTCATTGTTTAAACTTGATTCAGCTTGAACTTTCTTACCAATTGCAGTATTATCTCTATATAATTGTAATTGAACCCAAGCCCCACTTGTTCCCGGATTTGCGTCACCAGTTGCAATGATCTGAACTGGTCTTCCAGATGTGGTTATAGATTGACTCACAATAATATCCCCTACTGAACTTTTTGTAACAGCACTTGCATTCGACTGTGCATAATTAGGATTGAATCCACTAAATGAATTGAGTGCACCTTGATCCACTAATGCATTCCATTTTGAACCATCCCAATAATAATACCCTGGTAATACATTATTTGGAGTAGTTCCAGCAGTGGCTGTATTATAAATGATTAATCCGTTTGCAGGAGAGGTAATAGTTGCAACATCAGTGTTACTCAATAACGCAATTCTTGGAGGCAAAAAACCTTTATTAGTTGCACTCACATCCAACTTCGCTGAAGCATGTGGCGTTGTTGTTCCAATACCCGTTTGTGCGCGCGCGTTAATAGCTAATAAAATTGCAAAAAAATAACAGAATTGCTTGAGCATTTTTACATTTAATTCTAACTGTAAATTTATGTTTAAAACAACTAATCACAAAATCAAGTATTACCTTACCCAGTACCAAATAATGCCTGGATTTGCAGCATAACCACCTAAAGTACCAATCCAAGGCGCAGGTGCATAGTATTGATTATTTGCAATTAATGTGCCCCACCAATTACCTGATCCACTTGACAGGGAATAGAACCCAGTATTGGCGCCAACATAACCAAGCCAAGGCATACGCTGTGATATACCATTATTATAGGTATCATAACTCCATCCACCATAATTTTTATCTAATGTGATATTTGTATTTGCATTGCTAGTGCTTACAAAACTATAAGCACCATTGGCTGTCCAAATACCTCCATAACTATTTCTTTGATAAGAATCAATCATATATTGAAAACCACTTGCACTTTTCTTAATATAATCTGCCCATTTGATGATTGAATAATTTGAAGTGCTTAGACTTGTGATATCTGTATTTTTTGAAAATGGGTTAAGCGGGTTTAAATCGATTGCATTCGCTAAAGTCCATCCTACATATGATGAATTTTTCAAAATCAAAGTCCATCCACCACCTTCCGTAGTCATATCTGCATATATTTTGATTGGAAGACCTCCATTAATATTTTCATTTTTTATCCAATAAAAACCATCATGTGAATTAGGATAATCTTGTTTTATCTGATATGCACTAGAGGAAGCTGTTGTGGGACTTAAGCCGTCTTTTTCAGCAAAAAAACGCGCGCTTGTTGTATTGAAATTATTGGTAATTTCTTGCGCGGTTAATTCGCGATTATAAATTTTAAAACTAGCTACATTTAAATTCATCAACCAATTAAAATCATTTCGCCAACCAGCAATTCTTCCAGCACCTGAATTAAATACAGCATTCGATGCATTGAATCCTGTATACACTTGTGTCAAAGATGTTTGATTAACAGAATTTACATATATCTTATTATTGCTAATCGATCCAGAATTCATAATAAAAACAAGATGCTTCCAGGCACCTTCGATTCCTAAATTAACAACTCTTGAACTTGATAAACCAAATTGATCTCCCCCAGAGGTATTAAAACCAATATTACCCGACTTTGTCCAAATATCATATAATCCAAACCCAAAATACATTGCACCAGTTGGCGCATTTAGGGAATTGGTTTTCACCCACATTTCCACTGTTACCACATTTGTGGTTCCAATATTCGCATTAAAATTAGCATAACTCGATGTTCCATTAAAAGCAATAGAACCGCCATTCGCAGACGAAAAAGTTGTATTTGTAAGTGTTACATGAGAATCATTTCCAGACAAGTCATACCAAGTAGTTCCTCCATTATAACTTGATGTATTACCAGCATCTAAATGCAAGACTAAGCTTGAATTGGTTAAACAAGTTATAGAAACACTGCCATCTCCTGTAAAATTTAAAGATCCAAATGAATTATGTCCAGATGTTGTTTTTGTAGATCCACCTGCACCGCCGCCAGCAGCAGAACCTCCTCCTGTTCCAGCTCCGCCTCCAAAATAACCACCACCTGCACCGCCGCCTCCATTCCAAGATGGAACTCCAACATCACCACCTCCAGTACCCCCTGTTATATCACTACCATTTGTACCACGAATTCCTGCTCCGCTATCAAATGGCTCCCCTGCTATTCCAGCAGCTAAAACGGTAGCTGCATATCCATATTGATATCTCCCATTAATAATAAAATTTGCATTAACAATTTCATTACCATTACTTGAAGTTCCTAATAGATTATTACCTGCATTACCGCCTGTATAATTATCTCCTAAAGCATTTCCTGCACCACCTCCACCTCCACCGGCAACAACCAAAGCATTCGAATTTGCAGGTATTTCAGCATTAAATACGCCTGACAATCCACCTCCCGCACCTCCATAGTTTGTCCCAGTTCCACCATCTCCTCCAAAACCATACTTTGCAGTATTGGACTGTCCCGGAAATCCACCCACAACAATATATAAAATTTGTCCTGGTGTAACATTTAAAGTAGTTGTAATATTTGCACCAGCACCACCAATTTGTCCCCTAGCACCTGTTCCTCCTTTGGCGCCAATTGCATTTACTTGTATAGATGTAACCCTGTTAGGCACAATAAATTTTTGTATCGCTCCAGTATATGAAAAAGTATAAGTATTGGGGATGACAGGTTTTCTAACTGCAATGTTAAGAGCAGAAAGTTGCGCATTCAAATGAAAAGAAGAAGCAAGAATAAAAAGTACGATATGTAAAAACTTACTCATTAATTTATTGTATCTCCAAATACATAACCTGTAGTTGCACTATTCATGATCAAGCCAATTGCACTATTAGTTGCTCTAGTCTTGAACCCATTAGCAGAATTCAAAGTGGTACTTGAGGGAGCTAGCGTAATTATCCCAAGGCCCGTTTGAATAAATTGACAGCTAAAACCAATTGGCAAAGATGGAACATTCACTGTGACTGCTGTGGATGAATTAATTAAAAACAATTTATTATTGTCGGTTGCTGATAAATTAAAACCAGCTGTTTTATTTTCTATAATCAATCCGCTAGCTATTTGAACCCAAGACAACCCATTCCAAAAATAATAACCAGGCACAACATTGTATGGGATTGTTCCAGCTGTTGCTGTATTATAAACCAATAATCCTTCAGCAGTTGCAAGTGCTGCTGATCCAGATAAGCCAGTGACAGGAGCAAATACATTGAGTGCTGTTAAGGCAACTCTTGGCGGTAAAAACCCTTTATTCGACGAAGAAATATCCAACTTGGCTGCTGCATTAGGGGCAGTGGTTCCTATCCCAGTTTGAGCATGCAAACAGCAAGAAATAAAAACCCCAGCAATAATTAAAACATTTTTAAACATAAGAACCCCAAATTATTCTAGCCCAAAAATAACCTAAATTCAATGAAATTAGATGCCTCATAGCTTCTACTTGAAAAAATTAAACAAAAAGCACCCTTTTCAATCATTTTTTCTACATTTAAATTCAAATTTAATAACATGAAAAACATATTACTCCTAGCCGCTTCTATTTTCATAACACAAACCATCTCGGCACAAAAAAATGCAGACCAAATACTAGGCACTTGGCTTACTGGCTCTGGCAATGCTAGAGTGGAAATTTATAAAAATGCGTCCAATTTTCAGGGTAAAATTGTTTGGCTAAGTGAACCTATAGATCCTGCTACCAACAAGCCAAAAACAGACACCAAACACCCAAATAGCACTTTACATAGCAGGCCACTAATGGGCTTGATTAACCTTTGGGGCTTCTCCTACAATGAAAAGGAAGGCAATTGGGAGAAAGGACACATTTACGATCCAAAGACAGGCAAAGAATACAAGTGTACCATCACCGCCAAGGATAAAAATACCTTAAATGTAAGAGGTTTCATTGGCTTTAGCATGATTGGGAGAACAGATGTATGGACAAGGGTTAAATAGAATTAAAAAGCATAAGATACATGCAACATCCAACGTTGCTTTGCTTCAATTTGATGGTTCGCTATATGTTGCTCAATGGGTGTTTGTAGATTACCTCCAATGAGCAGTTATGATAAAAATCAATAAAGTGCCTTATTTGATAGGCTTAACCCCAATTGCCCTTAATATATCTTCCATCAAGCACCATTTAGTAAAAGAGGATTGTAATAAGTTGGCGCCTACAAATAGTGTGAACCAAATGAAATTGATGTTCACAAAATATGCTAATAGCACAGTTGCTATAATCAAACTGCCTGCGATTGCTCTAATATACCTGTCCATAATTATTTATTTTAAAAAGTTTTCAACTGGTAAGACAAAAGCTCTAATTGGGTATGCTTCTGTTAATTCATTATTGATTGTTTGAATGCTTTCAAGCACCTTGTCTACTAAATGGACCGCAGTAAAACTTACAATAAATGCAGACTCAAATTCTCCCACACCTCTCCCGAACCAGTCATCTGCTAAGTTTTCATCTACCATATTTTTAATACCCACCGCATCTATCGTACTGAATACAGGGACAGCTGCTTTTTTCAATAATTTGCTCACCTCAGGAACCTGTTCCTTGATGGTTGCTATAACAAGTAATTTCATATTATTAATTATTTAATTTTATTGCGCATCATTTTGAAATATAATAATGGCACAACGACTAAGGTTAAGAAAGTAGAAGTCACCGTTCCACCCATTAAAGAAATAGCTAGACCTTGGAATACTGGATCAAATAAGATGATTACTGCACCCAATGCTACAGCTCCAGCAGTCAATAGAATAGGTGTTGTTCTTACTGCACCAGCTTCAATAATTGCTTGCTTTAATGGCGCTCCTTCGTCTAGTCTGATATTGATAAAGTCAATTAATAAAATTGAATTCCTTACCATCACACCTGCTAAAGCGATAAATCCAATCATAGAAGTGGCTGTAAAATAAGCGCCCATCATCCAGTGGCCAATTAAAATACCAACCAAAGAAAGAGGAATTGCTGCCAACATAATCAAAGGCACAGTGAAGTTTTGGAACCAACCTACAATCAACATATATATAATGATGATCACCACTAAAAAGGCAAGACCTAAATCTCTAAATACTTCTAATGTAATCTGCCATTCACCATCCCATTTCAAAGAATACACATCTAAACGCTCGGGTTGTTTACTATACTCTTCGTTCAATGTATAACCTGCTGGCATTTTGATAGTAGATAAGCTGTCTGACATTTTGGAAATCGCATAAAACGGACTTTCCAATTGACCAGCCATATCTGCCATAACGTAAACAACTTCTTTTTGATTCTTACGATAGATGCTTTTTTCTTTAATAGCTGTAGTCACTTGAACGATATCTCTTAATGGCACCATATTACCTTGCATACCAGCAACATGCATACTCAATACATCATTCATTGTGGTCTTATCCGCATCTTTTAATTGTAATCGAATTGGTGTTTGATTGTATGCATTTGGTTGATTAATATTTCCAGCTACCATCCCAGATAAAGCACCATTCATAAGCGCAGTAACTTGTGCAGTCACTACACCATATTTCATAGCTTTTTCTTTATCTACTTTAATACTATATTCTTTTTCATCATCCTCTACCATCCAATCCGCATCCACCACATCTTCGGTTGTATTAAAAATTCTTTTTACCTGCTTGCCGATGGCAATTTGCTCTGCATAATTCGGTCCATAGATTTCAGCAACTAAAGTAGACAAAACTGGAGGGCCTGGAGGTAATTCAACAATCTTAACATTGGCATTGTACTTAGCGCCAATTTTGATGATATCATTACGCATACCTTTTGCAATGTCATGGCTTTGAATACTTCTTTCTGTTTTGTCTACCAGGTTCACTTGAATATCCGCTACATTATCTCCTGTTCTTAAATCATAGTGACGTACTAATCCATTAAAACTAATTGGGCCAGAAGTTCCCACATAGGTTTGATAGTTTTCTACCATCGGCTGTTTGCCCACATAGGCAGCGATATCAGCAGCAACAGCTTGTGTCTTCTCTAAAGTAGTTCCCTCTGGCATATCAATAACCACTTGGAATTCATTCTTATTATCAAAAGGCAACATCTTTACAGCCACTGATTTTGTATAGAACAACATCATAGATGCCAATAATACCACCACTGTACCCATCACGAATGCCCATCTTTTCCAACGTGTCTCCAACATTGGATTGATCACATATTTGTAGATTTTATAAATACCCGTCTCTTCTAATTTTGTTCCATGGTGATCATCATGTTGTATGCCATGCTTTTCTTTCTCTCTTAAAAAGATATAACCTAAATAAGGGGTTAATGTCAAAGCAACAATCAATGACAACATCATCGCTATCGAAGCACCGATTGGCATTGGGCTCATATAAGGGCCCATCAAACCAGATACAAATGCCATTGGCAATACCGCTGCAACAACTGTGAAAGTGGCTAAAATAGTTGGATTACCTACTTCATTGATCGCATAAATAGCTGCTTGTAATGGTGGTAATTTTTTCATTTTAAAATGCCTATGCATATTCTCAGCAATGATAATAGAATCATCTACCACGATACCCGTAATGAAAACTAGGGCAAATAATGTAATTCTATTCAAAGTATAATCCAACATATAATAGCTGAATAGAGTCAATGCAAAAGTTACTGGAACTGAAAGAAATACAACCAATCCACCTCTCCAACCCATTGCCAACATCACAAACAAAGTCACTACCACAATCGCAATGAATAAGTGGAACAATAATTCACTAACTTTATGTGCAGCAGATTCTCCATAATTTCTTGTAGATGAAACTACTACGTCAGAAGGAATTAAATCCTTTTTTAATGCCTCAATTTTATTTAAAATCTCATCTGATAATTGCATTGCATCAGCACCTTGCTTTTTAGCAATGGCAAAAGTTACAGCAGGATAAGTAGCTGGATATTTGTTATTTAAAGTATCCGCTTTACCATATCCAAATGAAACATACTGTGAAGCAGTAGCTGGCGCTTCTTCAATTTTAGCAATCTGACTTAAATAAACTGGCATACCAGCATTCATGCCTACCACTAAAGAAGCCACGTCGTCAGCGGAGGTCAAGAAGTTACCCGTTTGAACGGAGAAACTTGTATCATTACTTAATAATGTACCACTACCCATCTGAGCATTGCTACCTTGAATTGCTTTTGTAATTGATAGGAAATCAACATGACTAGATGCCATTTTAGATTTATCTAATACCACTTTAATTTCATTACTTCTACCTCCTAAAATGTTAATATTTGAAACATTTGGTATTTTCTTTACCTCATTCGCAACTTCTTGACCTAATAATTTTAATCTATTATCATCATACTTTTCACCCCATAAGGTAAATGAAAGCACAGGCACATCGTCGATCGCTCTAGTTTTAATTAATGGCAAGGTTGCTCCTTGTGGAATCTTGTCCATATACTTTAAAATCTCACTGTACAACTTCACCATCGAAGTTTCAACATCCTCTCCCACATAGAACTGAACAATCAACATCAATTGACCTTTCATAGAAGTTGAATAAACATATTCCACACCTTTAATATTAGAAATTACTTTCTCTAAAGGGGCAGCCACTTTCGTTTCTACATCTTTTGGGGAAGCACCTGGATATCCAATAAAGATATCTGCCATTGGCACTTTAATTTGAGGCTCTTCTTCTCTAGGCATTAACATAGTACTATAACCGCCAATTAGCAGAAATACCACCATTAATAGTATTGTTAATTTAGATTGAAGAAACCCTTTTGCTATATTTCCTGATAAACCTTTTTCCATTCTTTTATATTTATAATTCTAATCGAATTAATGACGTAAGTTTCTTATTTAATTTTCAATTTAGCCCCATTGTATAAATTTCCTTCTGCTGATAAAATATAAGCTTCTTGCTTAGACAACCCTGACAATACCTCTACATTACCACCTAATTCTTTTCCTGTTCTTAACCATCTTAAAAGGGCTGTATTTTGAGCACTAACTGTATATACACCCACTAATTGGTCCCGATACACCAATGCTGCTTTAGGGATCATTACTGAACCAGTTGTATCTTGTTTCACTTTTGAACCTGATTCATTTGTTTGGATTGTTACTTGAGCATACATACCAGATAATAAAGTTTTCGCATCTGAAGACGGAATACTTAACTTAATGATATATTGACCTCCTGTAAATTGAGAAGATGGACTTATTTCAATTAATTTAGAATCGAAAGTCTTATTAGCAGCTTCAACTGAAATATTAGCTTTATTTCCTACTTTAATTCTGCTAATTTCATTTTCTGGCACAACTGCCATTATTTGTAAAGCACCACCTTGTTCAACAGTTACAATCGGCATACCTGGATTCGCCATGCTACCCTCATCTGCTAATTTTTGAGTCACTACACCAGAAAATGGCGCAACTACATTTGCATAATTTAGCTGAGACTTAACCTCACGCTGCATTGCTTTAGCAGCATCAACACTTGCTTTAGCAGATTGATATTGCAAATTAACCTGTTCTAATTCCTTAGTGGAAGCACTATTTTGTTTATGCAAAACTGTATACCTGTCAAAATCTTTTTGAGCAACTTGTAAACCAGCTTCTGCTTGTTTCAACATCGCATCCACTTGTGCCTGTTTTGCTTGGATATCACTACTATTTACAGTAAATAATAACTGTCCTGCTTTCACTTGATCACCAGCTTTTACGTAAATTTTAGTAATATACCCCATTAACCTTGTAGATACATTTGCCGTATGTGCAGATTGTACCTGACCAGTTACAGCCAAATCTTTTAAGTTTGAATTACTTGTAAGATTTGCTACGGTAACATTGATCGGTTTTTCATTTACTTCAGTTGTTTTTGTTTCAGCTTCTGAACAAGCCGTTATCGTTAAGGCCACCATAAATGAAGCTGCGATAAGTTGTATTTTTTTATAGTTCATATTGTATGATTTATAAGTTGTTTTTAAATGTTATTTAGCGGCTAAAAAACTTAAATAGTTGATGGCAGCTTTCTGTTCTAATCTAGCCTGGGCTAATTTTAATTTTTGCTCTGACAATTGAGTTTGAGCAACCAATACATCATTGGTGCTCACCAACCCTTGCTCGTATCTATTTTTCAAAATTCTTAAAGACTCATCAGCTTGTTCTACAGATGTAACTTGTTGCTTAATTTTATAATCAGCGTCCTGAATAGTTCTTTTTGTTTTTCTTATCTCTATACTACCCTGCTCTAATTGACTATTCAATTGCTCTTGCATTTTTATTTTTTCAAATTTTTGAGCAGCTGATTTATGTTTTACTTGATTGCCTTTAAAAATATCCCAAGACAATTGTAATCCAGCTATATAGGACTTGTCTCCATTAACACCTAATGTATTGTCATTGATATTATAATTAGCAAAACCGTTTAGTTTTGGAGCCAACCCTAATTTTGTACCTTTAATCATCATTTCGTAACTATCTAAAGCAGTTGACATTGCTTTAATATCTGCTCTTTGCATTGATACAGCATCAGAACTTTCATTCACATTATCCAATTCGTAGGGCATTATTGTATAAACAACCCCTTTATCTGAATGCATCAAACCACTTAGTTGATCTGAAACCATTTCAATTTGTGATTTTGCTTGACTATTTTGTACTTCAGCAGCTTTAACTTGCACCTCAACATTTAATAAGTCAGATTTCTGCATCATACCTTGTGCAAATCTGTCATTTGTAAGCTTATAAATTGCTTGGATAGTCTTTAAACCTTCTTTAGTAACCGCTTCATACTGATAAGCAAATTCCAATAGTAAATATTGTTGGATCACTTGCATTTTAATTGCCTCCACTGTTCTAGTAGACATCGCTTCATACATGCCAGTTTGAAGTTTTGCCGCCTTTCTCATATAGATAGCATCAGGATTGATAATTGGCTGTTGTAAAGTTATTTGAGTGTTATAATTACTAAAGTCAGAAGGATTATTCAATAAAGCTGGATTAAAATCTGCTTGTTGTACATTACCTTGTTGTAATTTAAAACCAAAAACATTTAAAGGGTTATTGGTGCTATATGCTGTATGAGACATATTCACCTGTGGCAACCATATTGCTTCAGATTGTTTGTAATTCGCATTGGCTATAGCCACATCTGCCTTAGACATTGCAATTTGTTTGTTTTGCTGAATAGCAACTTGTATAGCGTCTTCTAATGCCAAAGATTTTGTTGCAACTTGAGCTTGCAGCAATAAAGTGGGCATAAAAATAGTCAGTAGCCCTAGTAAATAATTTCTTTTAATTTTCATCATGCTGTTTTTATATAATATGCAAATTTAAATTCTCAAAAAAAGAAACTTAGTGACATATATCACTGACAAAAAAAATGCCACTTAACTTTCGCTAAATGGCATTAAAAAAACCGAACCAAATCTCACCTTTTTTATCTCTTCTTATAAAGATTTTTTAGCTAGATACCAATCGACCATTTCTAAATCACTTTTCTTTCTTTCTGCTAATGCTTCGATTGTTTTAGGTGCAGGTACAATCACTTTGTCTCCTGGCTCCCAGTCTAAAGGACATGCTACACTATTTGCTGATGCAGTTTGTAGTGCCAACAATACACGTTTAATTTCCGCCATGTTTCTACCTACATTCAAAGGATAGTACATAATCAATCTGATTTTCCCTGTTGGATCAATAAAGAAAACTGCTCTAACTGCAGCTGTTTCACTTTCTCCAGGTTGCAACATGCCGTATAACTTAGATATTTTCATATCAATATCTGCAATGATAGGGAATTCAAATAAAACGCCTGTTTTTTCATGAACAGCATTCACCCATGCAATATGTGAGTGAATACTATCAATACTTAAGCCTAATAGTTTTGCATTATTTTTTGCAAAAAAATCTTTTTCCTTAGCAAAACCACTCATCTCCGTCGTACATACTGGCGTAAAATCTGCAGGGTGTGAAAACATTACAATCCAGTTACCTTTATTGTATTCAGAAAGTGTTAAAAGACCAGTAGTTGTAGTGACTGTAAAGTCAGGAGCCATATCGCCAATTCTTGGCATTTGTGTAATAACTTCGTTTTCCATTGTATATATTTATGTATTAATTTATACAACGAAACTACTCAAGCATCATATCTTATACAGTGATAAATGTCACTCAAAATACTTTTAACAATTTATTAATGCCAATTAACTTTTCTAATTACAATTTTGACTGATAAAAGGACCCACACCAGGGTAGTTTTTTGCCTTAGCGGCTTTCAAAGTACTACATGCTTGAGATTTATTACCCAAACTTATCAAAGACATGGCTTTAAAGAATTCAGACTTCCCTGTATTGGCCGATGGTAATTGAA
>CAZLKW010000039.1:0-15135 GCA_964560215.1 uncultured Sediminibacterium sp.
CTTGCTCAACGGTATACTTACTATAATAGTTTTCTACCGAAGCCATGGTGTTACCAAATAAATCTAAGTTTCTTCTAACATAAGCAGGAACTGCGTCAAATTCAGTACCAGGATCTGCGCCATTGTTAATATTGAAGGACAAATTTCTTAATTTTTGAATACGTTCTGCAACTTTTCTTCTTTGCTCTTCTGAGTTATCCATTGAGATATCAAAACTTGCATGTTGTGGTCTGCTTTGTTGGTCACCCAATGATTCTTCACGCATTACTAATTGCATTGCTGGTTCTTCTTCCACAGCAATTTCCACACTTCTAAATGATGTTTCTACTGCTTCAACCACAGGAGTCTCCATTACTGATTCTATTTCTTGCGGTGCTTCTGCAATTACTGCATTTGTTTCAGTATTTTCTAATTCTTGTGGTGTTTCCTCCACTTCTTCATTACTCGCATAAATATTCACCGGCTTATTCAAAACAAATTCAGCTGTGTAATTGGTTTCTTCTGGCACTTCCATATTTAATTCAAATACTTCGGCAACTTCATTATTTTCCACTTCTGTTACAGGCAATTCCATTTCCACTTCTGCAACTGGTAATTCCATTTCCACTACAGGTAATTCATTTATAAAATCTTCATTTAAATCAAAGTTCAATTCAAAAACCTGAGCTGTTTCTTCTTCGATTGAATGACTTGATTCAACTTCAAAACTTTGAATTGTCTCTTCTTCAAAATCCGGTGCTGAAACATACACATTACTCATTTCTGGCATCGTGTATTCCTGCATTGTAGGCACTAATTCATCTATTTCATCTAACTCAACTTGTGCTTCAATGATTTGTTCTTCTTCTAATTCAGCAATTGGTAATGCTTCAGTTACAAAAGCTTCAGGCTCGGCAGTAGGTGCAGCAATTGGTTCAATAGGTGCCACTTGCTCCGATTGTAATGTCATTACAATTTTTTCTTCCACTGGCAATTCAACTTCTTTTTCAGCTTCTTTTTTAAACGGATCTTTATGTTCAAATCCAGTAGCAATTAAAGTAATCCCTAATTTATCGCCTAAAGATTCATCATAACCCATACCCATAATCACATCACTGTGTTCACCAGTACGAGCACGTAAAATAGTATTGATTGTCTCTAACTCATCCATACTACATTCATAGTCTCCTTCTGCACTATTGATATTTAATAAGATCCATTTTGCACCTTTGATGTCGTTGTCGTTTAACAAAGGAGAATTCAATGCTTCTTCAATCGCTCTCTCTGCTCTATTTTCTCCAGCAACTTCTGCCTTCCCTAAAATTGCTACCCCACCATTTTTCATTACAGTACAAACATCCGCAAAGTCAACAATAATATGACCACGGCTATTAATGACATCGGTAATACATTTTGCAGCAGTCGCCAATACATTATCAGCTTTAGTAAAGGCTTCTTTCATTTTCAAATTACCATATTGCATGCGCAATTTATCATTAGAAATAACCAATAAGGTATCTACATAAGGCTTTAATTCATTGATGCCTTCTTCTGCTTGTTTTTGACGACGAGGTCCTTCAAAACCAAATGGAGTTGTCACAATTCCTACTGTCAAAATACCTAAGTCCTTACAGATTTTTGCAATAATTGGGGCACCACCAGTACCTGTTCCCCCTCCCATTCCTACAGTTATGAATGCCATTTTGGTATTCACCTCTAATATTCTTTTGATCTCTTCTAAAGACTCTTCCGTCGCCATTTTTCCCACAGAAGGATCCGCACCTGCGCCCAAACCTTGGGTCAAATGTGGACCTAATTGAATTTTATTTGGGACAAGGCTTTGTTCAATTGCCTTAGAATCTGTATTGCATATGATAAAATCAACCCCTTCAATATCTTGTTGGAACATGAAGTTTACGGCATTGCTACCGCCACCACCAACACCAAGAACTTTGATGATGGATGATTTTTGCTTGGGTAAGTCAAATTGAATCATTCGAAATTGTTTTTATAGTTAGGTTAGGTTAGTTGTAATTGGGTCTAAATTACTTGATTTCAATCGATTATATTCTATAAGTTATAAACGAAATGTGGGTAATTTTTATCCCAAAGGTTTGTCTTCATCTTCGTTGAAAATCTCAATCAAATTGTTTTTGAAACGGTCCCAGAATTTGCTCTTTCTTTTTTCAATTTGCTCCTTTGGAATAGTTGTTTCAACCGGCTGAGCTATCACTCTTTGATGTTTAATTTCTGTTGCTTGAGCTGGATTTACAGTCAATGCCTTAGGCACTTCTACCTTTTTGTAGGTCTCTGTAAATACTTTATAGTTTTGCTCATAGTCATTGTATCCTTTCAAGATCAAACCGATACAAGTAGAATACATTGGCTTCTTTAATTCATCAATATGATTTGGCGCTAAATGCTCATTAGGTAAACCAATTCTTGCATTTAAACCAGTAATATATTCAGTCAACTGAATCAAGTGCTTTAATTGAGAACCTCCACCAGTCAAAATAACACCGCCATTTAACATACGGCTATCTAATCCAACTTGCTTTAAATGGTAGGTTACGAAATCAAGAATTTCACTCATTCTTGCTTGTATAATTGCAGCCAAATTCTTTACACTGATTTCTTTTGCAGGCATCCCTTTTAATCCAGGAATCGTTACATATGCATTTGCCTTTGCTTCGTCTGCTAATGCACTACCAAATTGCACTTTCATTGCTTCTGCTTGGCTTTTCAAAACGCCCAATCCCATTCTAATATCATTGGTGATATTTTCTCCTCCAAAAGGAATAACAGCAGTATGTTTTAAAATACCATCATAGAAAACAGCAAGGTCACTTGTACCTCCACCGATGTCCAAAATAGCCACACCTGCTTCCATATCGATATCGCTCATTACAGCACTAGCAGATGCCAATGGTTGTAACACTAAATCCTTTGTGATTAATCCACTTCTTTCAACCGAACGATTGATGTTGCGGATAGCGTTTCTATCACCAGTAATAATGTGGAAATTGGCGCCAACTTTAACACCATTTACACCAACTGGATCTTTTATATTTTGATTATTATCAACATGGAATTCCTGAGGAATCACATCAATAATTTGATCACCAGCAGGGATAAATGTTTTTCTTTGATTATTAATCAATTGCTCAATTTCCCATGCTTGTATTTCATTTTCAGCATCTTGTCTAACTTGATCACCTCTTGTTTGCAAGCTTTTAATATGGTGACCAGCGATACCTACGTATACTTCATGAATTTCTAAATCTGGATTGCTTAAATGGCAATTTTGTAAAGCTTGTTGAATCGCTTTAATTGTTTGATCAATATTTAATACTTGACCATGTTGAACACCATTGCTATTTGCACGACCAAACCCTAGAATTTCTAGTTTTCCGAATTCATTTTTTCTACCAGCAATCGCAGCAATTTTAGTTGTACCAATGTCAAGACCAACAATGATTGGAGAATCGTTTTGACTCATTTTTTATAGGTTTTAGTTGTTAGTTGTTTTTAGTTGGAGACTTCGACTTCTTAGGCATAATGGCCTTTGCAGTCTTATTCTTTTTATCTAACGAATTATTTTTAGGTTTATTGTTCAATTTTGACTTTGATTTGACTGCTTTTGATTGAACTTTTGACTTTGTTTTAGGAGCAGTCGCTTTTGCTTTTACATTTTTAGCAGGAGGTGTTTTTAACGTAGGCTTTTTGACAGCTACCACCGACGATTTTGGGGCTTCAGCCGGCTTAGCTTCTGGAGCAACAGCAGGAACAACAACAGCTGGAGCAAATTTTAGGGTACTATCTATTTTTTCGACTGCAGGAGGTATCGGCAAAGTAGAATCCCCTGTTGGCCAGATGAAATTTCCAGAAAATTCGATTGGCTGCAATCCTTTTTTCAATGCAACTACTTGGTGATCAAAACGACAATCAATTACTTGATAAGCATTGATACCAGATCCAATCCAAACTTTTTTATAGAATGTAAATAAACGGTTTAATTTGTCTTCTAATTTGTCGATGGTACCTAATAATACAAGGTGATCTCCTAATGTAGGAACCATTTGAAAATGACCATTTGGTTCTATATTCACCTGTGCGACCTGAGCCATAAAAAAGCTATCTTTTTGAATGGTTTTCGCAAATGTTAATACGTCTTTCAATAAAGTACTATCTGGTTTTGATAATTTTGGCTGATCTGTTGGGAAACCAGTAAAGACCGGTAAATTCAATACTGTCAATTGTTTTAATGGAAGTCTCCATCCTTCATTGTCAATATAAAAAGAAGCGCCATTCATAGTAAACACCCTAGCGATTGGAATTCGTTGTTCAATCTTTGCTTCTAAAACCAATTTATTATCAACAAAGAACTCTGCATTTTTTACCCATTCCTTCTTTTCAATAAAACGCTCTAATTCGGTTAGATTCAATTGCTCAAGAGGAAGACCAACATGTACACCTTGTTCATTCAATATAGCACGGATCGAGATCTCATCCATAAATAATGCTTGAGCACTTTCTCCCACCAATTCAACTTGAATGTCAGTTAATTTCTTTTGACTTTTTGCTTTCCATGAAACTACAAAAAGCACAATGAGTGCGGCAGCTGATAAGCTCCACAAAACTCTAATCACTATTTTTTGCCATTGCTTCATGTACTAGTTTGAAAGGATTTCTTTAATCTCATTGATACATACATCTATATCACCTGCACCAGCCATCACAATTAATTTATCTTCTGTTGTAGCAGCCCATGCTAGCAGCTGCTCCTTTGTCATCACGCGCTTTTTATCCAATTTCATATTTGCTAGAAGCATATCACTTGAAACACCCGGAATTGGCAATTCTCTTGCTGGATAAATTGGCAACAAAATCACTTCATCTGCCAGATCCAATGTAGCAGAAAACCCTACCGCCTGATCCTGTGTTCTACTATACAAATGTGGTTGGAAAACGACCACCATTTTTTCGTTCGGATAAATACTTCTTACGCCACTAATTAATGCACTTAATTCTTCTGGATGATGTGCATAGTCATCAATTAAAACCTTACTAGCTGTTTTAACCTTATATTCAAAACGTCTTTTAACCCCTTTAAAAGCCGCAACAGCCTCGATTATCTTTTGGTCATCAATACCAAGATTCAATGCTATCGCAATCGCTGCAGTTGCATTCTCAACATTATGCAAACCACCCATATTCAATACCACGTTCTTTAATACACCATTAGGATGAACTAGATCAAAAATATAAGAACCATCCACCACTTTTAAATTACTCGTATGAAAAGATGCTTTATCCTGGTTATATCCATACGTTGTAACTGTTTTATTGTTTGCATTCGTATCTACAGTTGTACCCAACTTTTGAATCAACACGCCACCTGGTTTTATTTTATCAGCATATTGTCCAAAGGCTTTTAAAACTTCTTCTGCGGTTCCATAAATATCTAAATGATCTGGATCAACAGCTGTTATCACTGCAATATTAGGAGATAACTTTAAAAAGCTTCTATCATATTCATCTGCTTCAACTACCACTACATTTTTTTCATGACTCCAAAAGTTCGTGTCATAATTAGACGCAATACCTCCTAAAAATGCATTACAACCATACCCAGTGTGTCTTAAAATATGGGCAGTCATAGATGTTGTAGTTGTCTTACCATGTGTTCCTGCAATACCAATTGTAAAAGCATTTTCAGTAACCCATTGAAGCACATCACTTCGTTTAACTACTAAATAATTATTGTCTCTGTAATAATTTAATTCCTTGTGATCTGCTGGAATTGCTGGAGTATATACAATGACTGTAGCCTCCTTGTCAATTTGGTTTAAATCATCTTCGAAATGAATTTGAATACCCTCTTCCACTAAACTATTTGTTAAAGCAGTTGGTGTTTTATCATAACCAGCAACTTTTGCACCCTGTGTATTAAAATACCTAGCCAAGGCGCTCATTCCAATTCCTCCAATACCAATAAAATAAATTCGTTTTAAATCTGTAAGTGGATTCATGTTTTTTAGCTATTTAGAGTCTATTTCTTTAATTATTTCTGATGCAATTACTTGATCTGCATTTTTCCAAGCAAAGGATTGAATTTTTGTACCCATTTCATTTAATAAAACTTTGTTTGAAACAAGTTTCTCAATCATTGGCATTAATTCATTTGTCACATTTTTATCAGCAATCATTAAGGCTGCGTTGTCATCAACTAATACTTTAGCATTGAATGTTTGATGATCTTCGGCAGCATGTGGATAGGGTACAAAAACACAAGGTTTCCCTGTAATTGCAATTTCGGCAACAGCCATGGCACCCGACCTACTAATCACTAAATCAGCAGCAGTATACGCTGCTTGCATATCATTGATAAAACTATCAACGAAAACATTCACATATGAATTTGCAGATGCTTTATAATCTGATGCATTAGGCTTACCTGTTTGCCAAATTAATTGCAGATCCAATGTTGCGCATTTGCTAAGTCCTTCTTGAATTGCTTTATTGATTGATGCCGCTCCCAAACTCCCACCAATAATTAGTATTGTGAACTTATTTGGAAGTAATCCAAATTTTAATAAGGCCGCTTCTTTTTCAATAAAACCATTTGCAATATTTTGTCTAACAGGATTGCCAGTGATCATTATTTTGTTAACCGGAAAAAATTGTTCCATCCCCTTGGTTCCAGTAAATATTTTTATAGCATTTTTGCCTAACCACTGATTTGCTTTACCCGCAAAAGCGTTCGCTTCATGAATAAAGGTTGGGATTCCTTTTGACTGTGCGTATCTTAAAACAGGAAAACTAGAATAACCCCCCACTCCAAAAACAGCATTTGGTTTAAATTGATTAAAAATTGTTTTTACTTGTATAAAACTTTTAATCAACTTAAAAGGCAAGGTCAAATTCTTCAAAAGATGTTGTCTATTGAATCCAGCAATGGTTAACCCAACAATTTGATAACCTGCTTGTGGCACTTTTTCCATTTCCATTTTACCGGAAGCGCCCACAAACAAGATAGAAGCATCTGGTAATATTTTTTGGATAGCTTGCGCAACAGCAATTGCAGGAAAGATATGCCCTCCAGTTCCACCACCTGCAATAATGATGCGTAATTTCGTATTTGCTTGATTAGGCATTTACCGGTTCTATATTTTCGTTAGGAATTTCTATTTCTGTTTCAACCGGCGCCTTGCCTTCCATCTGCTCCACATTTCTTGCAACACTTAATATCAACCCTATAGAGCAACATGTAAAAATAAAAGAGCTACCACCCATACTTAACAATGGCAAAGTCACACCAGTAACAGGTACGATTGCCACATTCACCGCCATATTTGCTACCGCTTGAATGATCAATGTAAAACTTAAACCTAAAGCCAAAAACGCACCAAATGCATAAGGACATTTTCTAAAAATTCGAATACACCTAAATAAAAAAACTAAGTAGATGAAAATAATAAATGCCCCACCTAACAATCCGTATTCCTCAATGATGACCGCATATATAAAATCATTATAGGCTTGTGGTAAAAAATTTCTTTGTTGACTATTCCCAGGACCCAATCCAACAAAAATGCCGCCATTGGCAATCGCAATTTTTGCTTGTTGAACTTGATAAGGCACTTCATTATCTTTCGCATACATAAAATCTTGTACACGATTCACCCAGGTACCAAAACGTCCCCAACTTTTTAATGATTCTGCTATCACAGGCTTACTGCCGTTTGTAGTATTATCATTTGATTTATGTGTGGCAATTGCTACACTAATAATGATCACTATTGGAATCATTGCAATACCAATAGTCAATAAAATATGCTTAAAACTTACCCTTCCAATAAATAACAATAATAAAGAAGTGGCACCTGTCAATAATGCATTAGACAAATTAGCTGGCATGATTAACCCGCAAATAATAAACACCGGGATAATCACAGGTAAAAATCCTTTTTTAAAATCCTTGATTACTTCTTGTTTTTTGCTCAGGACTTTTGAGAGGTACATGAATAACGCCAATTTTGCCACATCACTACTTTGAATAGTCAAGTTGATAATGGGTAACTTAATCCACCTGCTTCCTTCGTTAATTTTAGCACCAAAGAATAAAGTATAAATCAATAATGGAATAGAAATAATAAATAAGATTGTTGCCACCCTCGAAAAAACAGTATAATTGACTCTGTGCAAACCAAAAACTACAGACAAGCCGATCAAAGTGAAGATAATCTGCTTAAATAAATAATAACTTGTATTCCCACGATACATTTTATATGCCAATGATCCAGTTGCACTATATACTACCAATATAGAGATCAATGACAATAAAATAACCAAACCCCAGATATATTTATCCCCTCTGGTTCTTTGGTCTAAATGTTCTCTCATGCCGCCGATAGAAGGCATTTGAGAAAACAATTTATCTGTGGTTTCCTTAAACATGACTATAATTCTTTTACACTTTCTTTAAATTGACAACCTCTATCCTCGTAATTTTTGAATAAATCAAAACTTGCACAAGCAGGGCTTAAAAGAACTACATCCCCTTTTTCTGCTAATTTAAAAGAAGCATTCACAGCTTTTTTCGCAGAATCAACTTCGATGATTTGAGCTACTTTGTCTTTGAAAAATTCTACAAGTTTAGAATTATCAGTACCCATACAAATAATCGCTTTTACTTTTTCTTTGATAAGATCTGCAATTAATTCATAATCATTGCCTTTATCTACACCGCCTAAAATCAAGACTGTTGGCTTTTGCATGCTTTCTAAAGCATACCAAGTACTATTGACATTTGTTGCCTTGCTGTCATTAATAAAATCAACCCCTTTTACAGTTGCTACGAATTCCATTCTATGTTCAAGACTGTGAAAGTTGCTTACAGCTTCTCTAATTTTTTCCTTTCTGATTCCTAATGTAGTAGCAGCGATACTTGCAGCCATGGTATTATATGCATTGTGCTTTCCTTTTAAAGCAAAATCATAGATACTCATAGTGACTCTTTCTTCTTGGATTTTTAACATCATTTGATCATTCTTGATGTAGCCTCCTTTTTTTAATTCTTGTTTCATAGAAAATGGTAGTAGGTTAGTATTAGTAGTTAGTAGTTCTAGTTGTTTTACGATCACTTCGTCATCAATACAATAAATAAAGCAATCCTTTTCGGTCTGATTCTCAATAATTCTGAACTTGCTTTTTACATAATTTTCAAATTGATAGTTGTATCTATCTAAATGATCTTCTGTGATATTCAATAATATTGCGATATCTGGTCTGAAACTTTTAATATCATCTAATTGAAATGAGCTCACTTCAATTACGTATAACGCTTTTGGATCTTCAGCCACTTGTCTTGCAAATGAGAAGCCAATATTGCCCACAATTGCAGCATCTTCCTCTGCCACTTTACAAATATGGTATAACAAAGAAGTTGCAGTGGTCTTGCCATTGCTTCCAGTAATAGCAACAATTTTACTATCTCCTTTATATCTATAACCAAATTCAATTTCACTAATCACAGGTATACCCTTTGCACGAATTTGTTTTACTAGTTCATTCTTCTCTGGAATGCCTGGACTCTTCATAACTTCATCAGCAGCTAAAATTCTTTCTATATCTTGCGCACCAGACTCAAACAATATTGCATTCGCTTCAAGTTCTGCTTTGAATACAGGCTTTATTTCCCCTGCATCAGAAACGAAAACATCATAGCCCTTTTGTTTCGCTAGTAAAGCAGTTCCTACTCCGCTTTCACCTGCCCCTAATATGACGATCTTCTTTGACAACTTATCTTGTTTTTAAGGTTAGGATAGATGTAACAACTAATAATATGGTGACAATCCAAAAGCGAACAGCGATTTTACTTTCATGAAACCCTTTCTTTTGATAATGATGGTGTAAAGGACTCATTAAAAACACACGTCGACCTTCTCCATATTTTTTCTTTGTATACTTGAAATAACCAACCTGAATAATGACACTTAAATTTTCAATTAAGAATACGCCACAGAAAATTGGAATCAACAATTCCTTGCGAACAATAATTGCTAATGAAGCAATGATTCCTCCTAATGCTAAACTTCCAGTATCACCCATAAAAACTTGAGCTGGGTAAGCATTGTACCATAAAAATCCAATACATGCTCCAACAAAAGCGCCAACAAAAATGGATAACTCGCCCAAATTAGGAATATACATTACGTTTAAATAATCTGCAAAAACATAGTTACCACTCACATAAACAAATACCCCCAATGCAGCACCAATTATTGCACTTACACCGGCAGCCAATCCATCTAGACCATCGGTAATATTAGCGCCATTGGATACCGCCGTAATAATAAATGTGACAACTAAAATGTAAACGACCCATGTGTATTTTTCAGCACCTGGACCCATCCAGCTAATTAATTTGCTATAATTGAATTCATGGTTCTTTACAAATGGAATAGTTGTAATTGGCGTTTTCACTTTTACAAAGCGACGCTCTTCGCCATTGATGTTTCGAACAACCACATCTGCCCCTTTTGCAATTTTTTCGCCCTTTGCTAAACTTGCAGATACATTTGTTGAAATAATTTCACGCTCTACAGTAACTGAATTACTAAAATACAAAGTCACTCCAATAATGATGCCTAAACCAACTTGTCCAATTACTTTAGAAATACCAGCCAAACCATCACTATTCTTCTTTTTATAGGACTCTCCTTTTTCTTGTGCTTCTTTTCTTGCACGAATTTTAAAATAGTCATCTAAAAAACCAATCATACCCAACCATACAGTACAAAGCACCATTAATCGGATATATACTTTATCTAAATTCGCAAATAATAAAGTAGGGATCAATACACTCATCAATATGATAATACCGCCCATTGTTGGAGTACCTTTCTTTTGTTGTTCACCTGCTAAACCCAATTCTCTAACACTTTCTCCAATTTGTTTTTTCTGCAAAAACAGAATCATTTTCTTACCATATACAGTAGCAATAAATAAAGACAATAAAATAGCCATCGCAATTCTGAAAGTCAAAAATTGAAACATACCTGTTCCAGGAATGTTAAAAGATTTGTCTAACCATGAGAATAATTGATATAACATAGTGTCTTATTTAGCGAATGAGTTAAATAGGTCTTGTAAAATTTGCTTATCATCAAAATCATGCTTTACACCACTGATATCCTGGTATTTTTCATGACCCTTACCTGCAATTAAAATAATATCACCAGGCTTAGAAAAGCTAACTGCAGCTTTAATAGCCTCATAACGATCAACGATATTGATGTATTTTCTTTTTGCAGCACTAGTCAAGCCCATCTCCATATCTTTAATGATCTGATTCGGATCTTCTGAACGAGGATTATCACTTGTAAAAAATACTTTATCACTCAAATCACAAGCCACTTGACCCATAATTGGTCTTTTTGTTTTGTCCCTATCACCACCGCAGCCAACAACAGTAATCACTGTCTCACCACCTTTTTTTAATTTTGTGATAGTCTCTAATACATTTTGTAAGGCATCAGGGGTATGGGCATAATCTACAATTCCAATTGTGTTGTCTGCGCTTACGATATAATCAAATCTGCCTTCAGCTCCAGTCAATGCACTTAAAACGGTTAATACAGCTTCTGAATTTTCTCCCAACTGAATAGCAACACCATATACAGCTAAAAAATTATAAGCATTGAAAGTGCCAATTAATCTGCAATGCACTTCAATCTCATTCACATTAAGTACTAAACCAGTTAATTGGTTTTCTAAAATCTTTCCTTTATAAGTTGACGGCGCATGTAAAGCATAACTATATTGATGTGCTTTTGTATTTGCTAACATCACAGATCCATTCGCATCATCTAAATTTGTAATTGCAAAAGCGCTAGAAGACAAATGATCAAAGAATGCTTTTTTAACACGAACATACTCTTCGAATGTTTCGTGGTAATCTAAATGATCATGTGTGATATTTGTAAAAGCTGCACCAGTGAATTCTAAACCTGTAATACGATGTTGGTGTATTGCATGACTACTGCATTCCATAAATACATGTGAACAACCGGCTTCAACCATAATTGATAACAAAGCGTTTAAACGAATTGCGTCTGGCGTTGTATGGGTTGCAGGAATAATGGTATCTGCAATTTGATTTTGTACAGTACTTACCAAACCACATTTATAACCCATTTGAGAAAACAACTTGAACAATAAAGTAGCTACTGTTGTTTTTCCATTTGTACCCGTTACACCTACTAATTTAATTTTAGTTGATGGTTGACCATAAAACTGATGCGCCATTAAGGCAACAGCCTCTTGTGTGTTCGAAACAGCGATATAGGTTACACCCTCTTTTATTTGTGTAGGCATTTGCTCACAAACAATTACAGTAGCGCCTTTTTCAATTGCTGTTTCAATAAAATTATGTCCATCTACATGCACCCCTTTAATTGCAATAAATACAGTGCCTTTTTGAGCCAATCTTGAGTCTATCTGCAAATCAACAATATCGATATTTGTGGATCCTACCACTTCTCTCAAAGCAACTCCAAATAAGATATGTTGTAATGAATGCATCATATTAATTAGTTCAATTCAATTAAAATTTGTTGACCTCTTTGTATATATTGACCCTGTAAAATACTTTGACGTACCACTTTGCCCTTTCCAACACATTTTACAATCAACCCTTTTTTCTCACACAAATACAAGGCGTCTTTTAATTTCATACCACTGATATTTGGCATGATACTATCTGATGCCATTTGTAATTCCTGTCCGGCCTTAACGCTTCTACCAGCGCCTTGAACTTTAGTCCACTGGGCATTATTTGGCGTGGAATCTTGATAAGGCAAAGACAATTGTTTTGCAATAGATTTTAAAGATGTTTTAGAAACTGTGTAATTAAAGATTTGAGAATCTTTTAAATTCAAAGTTGGCGCCTTATCCATTTTATTTTGGATATAGGTTACATATAATCTATCCGCAATTTCTTTAAATACAGGACCTGCAACAGATGCACCATAAAATGGATAAGCATGTGGCTTATTTTTAATATTCACCACAATGGTATATTGAGGATTATCTGCCGGGAAATAACCTGCAAAAGAAGATTGATAAATTTTATCTTTATACCCTTTATTTCCATTTGCAACCAATGCAGTTCCAGTCTTACCCGCCACTTTATAGGGACTATTTTTAAATAAAGTTTTACCTGTTCCATTAATACATACCCCTTCTAAAGCTATTTGTGCAGCCTTAATGGTAGCAGGGCTATATACTTGTGGGTTATATACTGTAGGACTTATCGTTTTAATTACTCGTCCTTCTTCTTGAATTTTATTCACCAAATATGGACGCATCATTACTCCATTGTTCGCCACCATATTGTAGATCATTAATGTTTGTATTGGGACAATCGCGACATTGTATCCAAATGCCATCCATGGTAAGGTAGTAGGCCCATATAATTTATCGCCTGGTCTAGTAATTTGAGATCTTCTTTCTCCAACCAAATCGATTCCTGTTAATGAATCCAATCTTAATCTAGATAAGTGTTTATAATAGGCAGGAATATTATTACTATAATGCTGCATGGCAATTTTTGCCATCCCCACATTGGAACTTTCTTCAAAAGCTTCTAGTACAGTAGATTGAAATTTTCCATGTTTTTCTGAATCCCATACAGTTTGACCTGCCACTTTCCAAGCACCACCTTCTAAGTTGACTGGTGAATTCAGGGTAACTTTCCCATCTTCCAAAGCCTGCATTAAGGTTACCAATTTAAAAGTTGATCCTGGCTCAGATGGCGTGATTGCATAATTTAAATCTTCGACATAAAAACCATCTCTTATTTTTCCTAAATTTGCAATTGCTTTAATTTTTCCTGTCTTTACTTCCATTACCATCGCTACACCTTGCTGTGCTTCGTTGCCAATCATCATCTTCATCAATGCATTGGTAGTAACTTCTTGAATATACACATCCAATGTACTTACAATATCTTTTCCTGTTTCTGGCTCGATTTCAAATTCGCCTTCTTGCACTGGAACTGTTACCCCGCCTGCAATAGCGCGAACCAACTGCTTCCCGTTACGGCCATTTAAAACTGTATCATAAGACAATTCTAATCCAACTTTATTTTGATCTCTTGCTAAACCTATTGTTCTATAACCCATATTTTGATAAGGGTTCAATCGGATATTTTTTTCTTGCGCAATAAATCCACTTTTATACCTTCCTAAACGGAAAAGTGGGAATTTTGCCATTTGCAAATACTGTTTGTAGTTGATTTTTTTCTTTAACTCATAGTTTGGCTCTTTAGTCTCAAAAGCTTTAGTAAGTCCATCCTTGTAGGCACTTGCTGATTGATCATTAAACATATCTGCTAAAGCAATACTTAAAGAATCAATATTCTCTCTAAACGATTTGCCGCCTTTTTCATGCAATGGCTCTACTCTAAAGTCAATATATATATCAAATTGAGGCACGTTCGTACTCAACATCTGACCATCTTCGCTATAGATTGTTCCTCTATCCGCAGGAATTTCAACAATTCGTTGATGCAAACTATCACTCAATCCTCTCCAATAAGCACCTTGAACTTGTTGAATATAAAATGCTTTGCCTAAAATAAATAGACATACGATTACCACTAAAATATAGCTTAAGTAAACTCTCCAAAGTATGTCGCGTTTTACTTCCATTATTTAGTTTCTTTTTTTGTGTTAGTAGCATCAAAACGTTTTTCTAAAGGAATACGAATAGACATTTCTTTAGAAACTTGTAAGCCATATGGCGCCATTGCCTTTTCAATATGTATAGATTCACTCTTAAGCATCAAATCTGCTTTAAGTGTTTTATACTCAAATTGCAATCGCTTAATCTCCCTCTTTGTAGTGTTGATATTACGGATCGTCTTATCGGTCAAGTGTCCGTTAGCGATATAAAGAATCGCTAGTACTGCCAAGAACAAAAAGAAACTAATGTTCACGACAATCCATTCATAGTTAAGTATGCTTTTGATAGCAGACTTAGGGGTGTTTTTTACAGGTACGGACATACGGTTTATACTCTTTCGGCAGCGCGCAATTTTGCGCTTCTGCTTCGGTTGTTTTCTTTCATCTCTTTTTCAGAAGCCACAAC
>CAZLKW010000040.1:0-9564 GCA_964560215.1 uncultured Sediminibacterium sp.
GCACAAAGCAGATTTCATAGCTCTCACTTTTTTTAGCCAGTTCTGGATAGCCCATATCAATGGCCATTTGCTTGATATCTTTTTTATGCATGCCTCCCAATGGAAGAATTGTACGCTTTAATAAATCCTGGTCCACACCCCATAGCACATAGCTTTGGTCCTTTGTTTCATCTAAACCTTTAGAAATCACATAACGGCCATTGGTATGTTGGCGCACTTTGGCATAATGTCCAGTAGCTATAAAATCACAACCTAAGGCATCTGCTCTTTTCAATAAAGCACGCCATTTGATGTGGGTATTACACATCACACATGGGTTAGGGGTTCTCCCTGCTAAGTATTCTTCTACAAAGTTTTCGATGACAAAGTCACCAAACTCTTCTCTAATGTCTAATATATAATGAGGGAATCCATTGTTTACGGCCGCCATTCTAGCGTCGTTAAATGAATCAATATTGCAACAGCCGGTTTCTTTACCATTGGCATTGCTTGTGGAGTAGTCCCATGTTTTCATGGTAATTCCTACTACTTCATATCCTTCGTTGTGTAAGAGTAATGCAGCGACAGTGCTGTCTATTCCGCCGCTCATAGCGACAAGTACCTTTCCTTTTTTGCTCATATTTCGGTGGCCAGTTAAAAGTTGGCTTGGCACAAAAGTAATAAAAAATTACTACCTTCATTGTCTAAGAAAGTTAAAATATAAGAATATGATAAAGTTACAAGTCATCGGAAATTTAGGTAAGGACGCGGTTGTGAATAACGTCAACGGGAAGTCAGTGATCAACTTCAATGTGGCGCATACAGAGAAATATAAAGATGCGCAAGGGGTACAAAAAGATAGAACTACTTGGGTAGATTGTTCTTATTGGACAGATCGTACAGCTGTAGCCCCATATTTAAAAAAGGGTACACAGGTTTATGTAGAGGGTACACCAGATGTAAGATCATATACGACTGCAGATGGTCGCCAAGGGGCATCTTTAACCTTAAGAATTGTTTCTGTACAATTATTAGGAGCGAAGCCTTCTGGAGGTGCAGGTGGAGATCAGCCAAGCTATGGTGGAGAATCTAGTCCAGCACAAAGCTATAACCCACAGCCAGCTGCTGGAGGAGATAGTGGTGAAGCGGACGATTTACCATTCTAAATAATAAGTATTTAAAATAGATCAAAGGGTGTACTTAACAGTGCACCCTTTTTATTTGTAAATTTGCTTTATGCATTTGACACATTATACATATAAAGAATTGACTGAATTTGCGGAAGCTGTTTTTTTAAAGATGGGTTGTTCGTCAGGGGATGCAGCATTGGCCACCAAAGTATTGTTATCCGCAGATTTAAGAGGGATTGATAGTCATGGTATCGCTAGGTTAGTTGGTTATGTAAGATTATGGGAAGTTGGCAGAATTAATCCAAAACCTAATATCACAATAGTGCATGAAACACCCTCTACAGCAGTCATTGATGGAGATAGAGGATTGGGATTGATTGTTGCGCCAAGAGCAATGGAAATCGCAATGGAAAAAGCGAAGCAAGTTGGAACTGGTTGGGTAAGTGTAAAAAATAGTAATCATTTTGGTATTGCGGGATACCATGCTATGATGGCTTTAGAGCAGGAGATGATTGGAATGGCTATGACCAACGCAAGTGCATTAGTGGCACCTACTTATGCTGCTGAAAAATTATTGGGTACCAATCCAATTGCTGTTGCAATTCCTGCTGGAGAAGAAGCACCTTTCGTTGCAGACTTTGCAACAACCACTGCGGCAAATGGTAAATTAGAAATTGCACAAAGAAATAATACTGAAATACCACTAGGATGGGCGCAAGATGCCACTGGTAAAGCGACACAAGATGCAAGCATCTTAAAAAAAGGTGGCGCTTTATTACCACTAGGATCTGAGAAAGAACAGGGTAGTCATAAGGGTTATGCATTAGGATCTATTGTCGATATTTTTTCTGCAGTATTAAGTGGCGCAAGCTTTGGTCCTTGGGCACCGCCTTTTCCTGCTTATGTTCCCATGCCAGAAAATATGCCTGGCGAAGGTCTAGGTCATTTTATTGGTGCGATGCGCATTGACGCATTTAGACCAGCAGCAGATTTTAAATCAAATATGGATTTATGGTTGAATCGATTCAGAAATGCGACACCTGCCGAAGGGCATGATCATGTCTATGTTGCTGGAGATATTGAGCGCAACATAGAAATAATACGTATGCAAAATGGCATTCCTTTAGTGGATGCTGTACAACAAGATTTAAAGGCATTAGCAGAAAAATTAGAATTGACTTTTGTTGTCAAGAGCTAACAAATGTTCATCGCTTTTCTAATTACCTTTGAAGTAGATATTAAAAAAAGATCCTTTAAAAAGAGATGGTATGAAAGTAATGAAGTTCGGTGGAACCAGTGTAGGTAAGCCTGAGAGAATGCGTCAGATTGCAGAATTGATTACACAAGGTCAAGAACCTGTAATGGTTGTATTAAGTGCATTAAGTGGCACAACAAATGCTTTAGTAGAAATAAGTAATCGGTTGGCTGTAGCGGATAAACAAGGTGCAACTGAAAAAATAATTGTATTAGAAAATCACTATCAAAATTTTGTGAACGATTTATTGCAAGATGCTTCATTGCATGCTAGGGCAAAAGAGATGATCAATGAACATTTTGAATTTTTAAGAATCACCCAAAAAATTTCTTTGAGTGATGCATTGAATAAAGATATTTTGGCTCAAGGGGAATTAATGAGTACAAAATTATTTTCTTTGTTTTTAGAACAAGCGCATATTGAACATGCCTTATTGCCTGCGTTGGATTTCATGAGACTAGACCATAATGAAGAGCCAGATTTAGGATTGATTCAAGAGAAATTAAATGGGGTTTTAGCTAACCATCCAACTAAAAAAATATTTGTAACACAAGGCTATATTTGTCGTAACGCAAAAGGGGAGGTAGATAATTTAAAAAGAGGAGGCAGTGATTATACAGCCTCATTGATTGCAGCAGCTGTCAATGCTTCGGTTTGTGAAATTTGGACAGATATTGATGGAATGCATAATAACGATCCAAGAGTGGTTGATAAAACAGTAGCAATAGAGCAACTTAGTTTTGATGAAGCAGCAGAGTTGGCATATTTCGGTGCTAAAATTTTACATCCAACATGTATTTGGCCAGCACAGCAAGAAAACATTCCTGTGAAATTATTAAACACAATGGCGCCTACTGCTACCGGAACAGTGATAAAGAAAGAAGCAGGTACTGTAGGAGTTAAAGCAGTAGCAGCAAAAGACGACATCATCGCTGTCAAAATTAAAAGTACTAGGATGTTATTAGCTTATGGATTTTTAAGAAAGATTTTTGAAGTGTTTGAAAAATATAAGACGCCTATTGACATGATTACCACATCCGAGGTGGCTGTATCTGTTACCATTGATAATGATACTCATTTAGATGAAATTGTTGCCGAGTTAAGCAATATTGCTTCGGTAGAAATTGAAAGAGGTCAAACAATCGTTTCTATTGTAGGTAATGAGATTGCAAAAACCGATTCTATTTTGAAAAAACTATTTAACGCCATTGATGAAATACCAGTAACAATGGTGAGTTATGGCGGAAGTGCACATAATATTAGTTTGTTATTACCAAGTGCCTATAAGACTAAGACATTGCAATTAATCAACAAAGGGCTTTTTGATTTATAAATAGATCTTGTCGGATTAAAATTTAGCACCGATAGAAATAAAGAATGTTCTACCGTCAGCTGGTAATGCACCTGGCCCAGGATATCCTCCAGCTCGTCTAGTGAAATATCTTTTATCTCCTACATTATTAACACCCGCTTTTATATTTAATTTTTTAGAAAATTTATAGGAGGCAGTAAGGTCTGTAATAGTGTATGAAGGGATGAGTCCTGTATTGCAATTTGCAGAAGCTTTAAGGGTGTTATTTGCATCACTAAAAGCTTCTGCAACATAACTTAATTGAGTAGTAATTAAAAAACTTTTATAGCCATAGCTAATACCGGCTCTAATAATATCTTGAGGTGCGTTCTCTACTTTTTTATTTTTTGTACTTGCATTTTTATGGTCTCCGCTATATCTAGCATCTGTATAAGCATAAGAACTAAACAAAATGAAATCTGTATAGGTGCTATTCGTAAAGGCCCTTATTGGATTAAATTCGATATAAGTTTCAAATCCTTTACTTGTACTTGCACCAACATTTGTAATGAGCCTATAGTTTGTACCTGAAGGTGTAATTGTTCCAACACGATTGTTATACTGTAAATAAAATCCGCTAATATCAAATTGAAGGAAATTTTTTACTTTTCCTCTATAACCTAAGTCAAAATTATAACCTTTAGCATCTTTTAAGTCTGGATCTACAATATCGGTAGTAGGGGGTGCTTGTAGATTTGCAAATTGAATTGGCCTGTAAGCCTGAGAGAAATTCGCATACAATTCTGTACTTGTGGTAAGATGGTATTCCGAGCCAATGCCACCTAATAAAAAGCTTCTACCTCTTGTAATATTTTGAAGTTGAATGGCTTGCCCAGATGCGTTTAATCCATTTCTTCCAGCCGCAGCGCCTTCGAGCCACTCATATCTGATGCCTGGAATTAAATAAAGTTTGTCAGATAATCTAAAAATATTTTCAATAAAAGCAGCAGCATTATTGGATTTAAAACTGATATCTCTTGGATAATTTCCAGTGATACTTACATCATAATCAGATCCAGTACTTCCTTTTCCATCGGCTAGTCTATCCGTAGTTCCAGTATAAAACCTTAAGCCTCCTGAAATGGTATTTTTCATTTTGCCAATAAAATAATCAGTAATGATTCTGCTTTCAAGACCATAGTTTCTGTATTTATCAATATTTACAACTCTATTGTTAAACTGATTAGTTAATTTATTGATACTATCTTGAATATTGATTGGTTGTAAAAATCCTACACTATTTCTATCGCCAATAGTGCCGAATAATTTTGTATTCCAACGTGTATGGTCATTTATTTGGTATTGTAGCGTAATAGCTGGTGTTGTCCATTTAATATCAAACCAGTTTCTACTTCGAAAACTTTGCTGCGCATCCTTTTTAATTTGAGCATCAGTTAAGCCTCCAGCTTGTTGACTTCTAATATGGGAATGCATTAATTCAAAACTAAGTGACAATTGATTGGTGAAATTATACGTTACAGAACCGAAGCCGGCCTTTGTAAAAAACTGACTATTGTCTCTCCAGCCTTCGCCATTTCTTTGATCATAGAAGGAGTAGTAGTTGACTTTTCCTTTTTTACCACCTATTGCGTTAAAGCTATTCAATAAGCCGTTACTTCCAATAGTTTGCTGTGTCTCAAACTCTACAGGTTTATTAATTTCACTGCCATTTTTTAATATATAGTTCACCATGCCACCAAATTGAGGGCCATATTGGAGTGCCCCTTGACCTCTAACAATTTCAATTCTTTGAACAGCTTGCAGCTGAGGGTTATAATAGGCCTCGGGATAACCAAATGGATCTGCAGCAATATCATATCCGTTTTGTCTTATGTTGAATTCCCAACTTCTGTTTGGGCTTAGTCCTCTTGCTGCTATTCCAATTTGAATGCCACTTGGATCACTTTCCCATACATGAATGCCAGGTACTTTAGCTAATACTTGGCGCATTGTATTGTTGGCAATATTACCTTGTACATTTTCAAGTACGATCAATGCATTTTTCTTTCCTGCATAAATATTGGTTCCTACTATTTCAGGTATTTGTTGATAATCGCTCTTACTATTTCTACCAACAATGGTTACATCTTTTAAATTATACCACTTGGTGGTATCTTTTTCAAATTTACTAGTTTGTGCTTGTATAGAATGACTTAACCCAAGAATAAGTCCTATTTGAAGTAACTTTTTTTGTAATCTTATTTTCATGCCGCAAAGATAGATTAGGGCAATGCATGGGGTTTATAGATTCGGGAAACCAATTTATACAATCGGGAAAATAAAAAAGGGTCAGCTAATCTAGCTGACCCTTTGTGGAATTAAGTAATTTTTAGTTCTACTAAAACTATATAAATACTAAATAAATAATAACGCATCTCCGTATGAGAAGAAACGGTATTTATCTTTAATTGCTTTTTTATAGGCTTCCATTGCTAAATCATAACCAGCAAATGCGCAAGACATAATCAATAAGCTTGTCTTAGGTAAATGGAAATTGGTTACTAAGCTATCAGCGATATTAAAATTATAAGGAGGGTGGATGAAGTGGTTTGTCCATCCTTCTGCAGGCTTTAATAGTCTTTGAGCAGTTACACTGCTTTCCATTGCACGCATTGCAGTTGTTCCAATGGAGCAAATACGACGTCCGTTTTCTTTTGCAGTATTAATGATTCTACATGCATCTTCATCAATCTTAAAGTATTCAGCATCCATTTTATGTTTACTTAAATCTTCTACTTCGATAGGACGGAAAGTGCTTAAGCCAGTATGTAAGGTAACTTCTGCAAAACGGATACCTAAAATTTCGGAACGCTTAATTAATTCTTTGCTAAAGTGTAAACCAGCAGTTGGAGCTGCAACAGCACCTTCATGCTTTGCATAAACTGTTTGGTATCTTTCTTTATCATCTTCTTCAGGCTTACGTTTAATGTATTTTGGCAATGGCGTTTCACCCAAGAATTCCAACATTTTTTTAAATCCTTCATCGTCACCTTCCCATAAAAAACGAATAGTACGACCACGGCTAGTTGTATTGTCAATGACTTCGGCTACTAATTCTTCGTTTTCTCCAAAATACAATTTGTTACCTACACGAATCTTTCTTGCGGGATCAACAATAACATCCCATAAACGGTTAGGCTTGTTTAATTCCCTTAATAAGAATACTTCGATTTTCGCACCTGTTTTTTCCTTTCGGCCATACATTCTAGCTGGGAAAACCTTTGTATTGTTAACTACAAAAACGTCTTTGTCATCATAATACTCTAATAAATCAGAGAAATTACGATTTTCCATATGACCGTTTTTTCGGTTTACCACCATTAATCTACTGTCTTCGCGACGTTTAGTGGGGTACTGGGCAATGAGGTTTAAAGGTAGGTCATACCTAAATTGAGAAAGTTTCATTTGTGTCTATTTTAAGATGATAGCCACATTAAGTTTACTACAGCCTTACGGGGCAGTTCGCTTCATGTTACGGCATGAAAATTATGGATGCAAATGTACAAAATCGCCGTAAATTTGCCAATATAAGATTTGGTCAAAAATTAGGCTGTTAAACTAAAAGCCTTAATTTTGCCAAACAGCCGTTAGTTTTGAGCTAATCGATTAAATATTAAGAAGCTATGCTGCATAAAAAATGGTGGAAAGTCCTGTCTTTTGTTTTGCTTTTGTACACTTGTACTTACGGCTTCTTGGTGAAAGTTCCTAAGCTGGACGACCGTATGCAGGAGTCAATTCGTAATTTCTTTTTTCATGTTCCAATGTGGTTTGGAATGATGATTCTTTTATTTGTATCTCTTGTTTATTCAATAAAATATTTAAGGTCTTCGAGTTTGGTTCATGATATCTATGCACAAGCATATGCTGCCATGGGTCTAACTTTTGGCATATTAGGAATTATCACAGGAGCTTTATGGGCAAATTATCAATGGGGTAGTCCATGGGTAGGTGATCCAAAACAAAATGGTGCTGCTATTGCTTTATTAATCTATTTCGCTTATTTCGTTTTGAGAGGTAGCTTGGTAGATGCAGAAAAAAAAGCAAGACTTTCAGCAGTATATAATGTGTTTTCTTTTTTCATGTTATTTCCGACACTTTGGATATTACCTAGATTGACTGAATCTTTACATCCAGGTGGACAAGGCAGTGATGGTAATCCAGGTCTAAATGGTAAAGACATGTCAGCGAATATGCGTACCGTATTTTATCCAGCTGTAATTGGTTGGACTTTATTGGGCGTATGGATTTCGACCCTAAAAATTCGAGTTCAGATGATTCAATTAAAAAAAGAAGGTCTTTTATAATTTAGCAATTACAAACATTAAAATATGTTCAGCTTTCTACAAACACAACAAGCAGCAAATCAAAGTATCCTATTGCAGAACGGTAAAATCTACTTAGTGATGGCAGTAGTTTGTATCGTTTTAGTAGGCCTATTTACTTATGTGGCTGCAATTGATAAAAAAATTAAACAACTAGAAAAATAAAAGTATATGTCAACAACATCAGAGTACAGTTTTTTTCAGAGTGTAGAAAAAAGTTTCGATAAAGCTTCTAAGTTTACTCAATGGGAGAACGGCTTGTTAGAACAAATCAAAGCATGTAACAGTATCTACAGTATGCGCTTCCCCGTAAAAATGGATGATGGCAGAATTGAGGTGATTGAAGCATATAGAGTTCAACACTCGCAACACAAATCTCCATGTAAAGGGGGTATTCGTTTTAGCTTGGCAGTAAACCAAGACGAAGTGATGGCTTTGGCTGCTTTAATGACTTATAAATGTGCGATTGTGAATGTGCCATTTGGTGGTGGTAAAGGGGGTATTAAAATTAGTCCAAGATCATTGAGTCCATATGAACTTGAAAAAATTACAAGAAGATACACTGCAGAGTTAGTGAAGAAAAACTTTATTGGCCCTGGTATTGACGTTCCTGCACCTGATTATGGAACAGGAGAGCGTGAAATGGCTTGGATTGTGGACACTTATCAATCATTAAAGCCAGGTGAAATTGATGCAGCTGGTTGTGTAACTGGTAAGCCAGTTTCATTAGGTGGCGTTAGAGGTCGCAAGGAAGCAACAGGATTAGGCGTATTCTTTGGTGTAAGAGAAGTTTGTTTGATGGAAGATGTAATGAAAAAATTAGGTCTGACTGTGGGTATCGAAAACAAACGTGTGATTGTTCAAGGCTTAGGTAATGTAGGATATTTCTCTGCAAAATTCTTTAGAGCACATGGTGCAAAAGTAGTTGCAATTGCTGAGTATGAAGGTGCAATCTATTGTGCTGACGGTTTAGATGAAGAGGCAGTATTTCAACATAGAAAAGAAACTGGAAGTATTTTAAATTTCCCTGGTGCAACCAATATTGAGAAGAGCGCTGATGCATTAGAACTGGATTGTGATATTTTAATTCCTGCTGCATTAGAGAATGTAATTGATAAAAATAATGCGCCTAATATTAAAGCTAAAATCATTGGAGAAGCTGCGAATGGTCCATTGACACCAGAGGCAGATGAAATCTTAGCTAATAAAGGTGTGTTGGTAATCCCTGATATGTATTTGAATGCAGGCGGTGTAACAGTGTCTTATTTTGAGTGGTTAAAGAATTTAAGTCACGTAAGATATGGCCGTTTAGAAAAGCGTTTCACAGAAAATGCAAACATTAATATCATTCATCAGATTGAAGAGTTAACTGGTAAAAAAGTTAGCCCAACAGAAAGAGCTGTTATTGCTCATGGACCAGATGAGATTGATTTAGTACATAGTGGTTTAGAAGAAACAATGATAACTGCAACTAGAGAAATCATGGATATTTGGAAGGAAAATCCTGCGATACCAGATATGAGAACA
>CAZLKW010000040.1:9574-15024 GCA_964560215.1 uncultured Sediminibacterium sp.
CCTTCCCCAGTGGCAGACTATATGAAGGCAGCAGCTGCCGCTAGAAAGAGCGGAGACCCCGCTGAGATGGCAAAGGTAAGGGATATGGGTATGGATATTTGGAAAGCAAATCCATCTATTCCAGATATGAGAACTGCGGCTTATGTATGTGCTATCAATAAAGTAGCAACATCTTATACAGAGTTAGGTATTTTCCCATAGCCTTTTAAAGCTTAGGGTTCACATAATTGGGGAAGTGATGCAAAGAGTGCAGCTTCCCCAATTTTATTTCAGCTCCAATTGTCTCATGCCCATTAGAAGCAATAAGATAAGTAGCTTCTAGAACTTGTTGGTATTGCAACAATTGTTGGATTGTTTTTTCGGATAATATTGTATTTGCTTCCTTACATTCAATGATCATCCAGGGTTTTTCTTCTTGATAAATCAAAATATCAAAACGCTTATTTAAATCCCCTAATTGAATTGTTTTTTCAATTGCAATTAATTCGGCAGGATAATTACATACCTGAATTAGGTATTGTAATAAGTTTTGTCTAACCCATTCTTCAGGGTTTAGTATTACCCATTTCTTCCTGCAAGGATCAAAGATCTGGTCCTTACCTTTTATTGATTGAATCTTGAATTCATATGGAGGGAAGTCAACTAAAATCATGGATTGATAAAAAAAAAGGTATTTTTACAAAAATAATTAGATCAAAGATAGGCTTATGAAAACAAAAGAAGAAATTGTAGAAAACTGGTTGCCTAGATACACAGGAGCAAGTTTAGATCAGTTTGGTAAATATATCCTATTGACTAATTTCAGTAATTATGTAAAAATGTTTGCTGAAAGACATCATGTTGAAATTATTGGAAAGGATCGACCAATGCAGTGTGCAACAGCAGAAGGCATCACCATTATTAATTTTGGAATGGGAAGTCCGGGCGCAGCAACGATCATGGATTTATTAACAGCTATTCAGCCGGAAGCTGTTTTGTTTTTGGGGAAGTGTGGAGGACTCAAGAAAAGAAATAAAGTAGGAGATTTAATATTACCAATTGCTGCCTTAAGAGGAGAGGGAACCTCTAATGATTATTTTCCACCAGAAGTTCCTGCTTTGCCTGCATTTGCTTTACAAAAAGCGATATCTACAACCATTAGAGATAACAATGTAGATTATTGGACCGGTACTGTTTATACTACCAATAGAAGGGTTTGGGAACATGACGAAGAATTTAAAGCTTACTTGACTAAGGTTAGGGCTTATGCCATTGATATGGAAACGGCTACTGTTTTCACTGTTGGATTTTTTAATAAAATTCCAACGGGTGCATTGTTATTGGTCAGTGATTCTCCGATGGTTCCAGAAGGCGTTAAAACAGAAGCAAGTGATAGTAAGGTAACAGCAGAATTTGTTGAACGTCATTTATCAATTGGAATTGAATCATTGAAACAGTTAATTAATGATGGGCTGACAGTAAGGCATTTGCAATTCTAGGACGGACTAATCCTTCCAAAGAAAAGGAAACAGAATATAAGCGAGTGCTATAATCATCATGTCGAATCCAACAAGTAATCCAACTAGTTGCGGTAATCCATTTTGTATGATATCAGAGAATGCAATATTTGCAATCTTCATTAATAAGAGAAGTTGAGGAATAATCAATGGGAATCCTAATATTGCCATGATTGCAGAAGGCTGTTGCGCTTTAGCTGCGATTGCAGCTAAAAAACTAAATACCAAACTCAGGCTCATTCCACCTAGGCAACTTAATCCAAAGAATAAAAGAATATGTGTTAATGGATTGCCTAATAAGACCATGAATAATAAAAGGCTTAATGCGCTCATAGTGCACATTAGTAAGCTATTAAAAATAAGTTTTGAAAAAATAAAATTGACAGGACTGACAATAGAATAAAAATAAAGCATACGTCCTTTTCCTTCTTGTAAGAAACTTCTAGCAACAGCATTGATGCAAATGAAAAGTAAGGTGATCCAATACAAGCCATTCCAAACTTTATCTTCTGGCAAGCCCATTGTTAAGTATATAACAAAAGTGGTAGATGCTAAATAAATTAATATACCAAAAAAAGTATACTGCTGTCTCCATTCTAGAAGCAGGTCTTTTTTTAATAAAGTGGTTATATTTTTAAACGACTTATTCATTTATTTAAACTGCTTATTTAGCAGCGCAGATTCTACATCTTGGTTCGTAATTATTCTTTTCACCTAACACAACAGTACCTTCTTCGTCACTGGTTCTGTAAGATACATTAGCTAAATGCCCACACTGTACACAAATAGCATGTAATTTAGTGATAAAGTCAGCCACAGCTAATAATTGAGGCATTGATCCAAAAGGTTTGCCAGTATAGTCCATATCTAATCCAGCAACAACTACACGTTTGCCTTGCATGATTAAGGTCTCACAAACACGAACAATATCCTCATCAAAAAACTGTGCTTCATCAATACCTACAACATCTGCATTTTCTGCCAATAATAAAATGTTTTTAGCATGATCTATTGGCACAGAAGGAATAGAGTTTGCATCATGGCTAACTACTTTTTCTTTATCGTACCTTGTGTCAGTAGCAGGTTTGTAAATTTCAACTTTTAAATTTGCTATTCTAGCTCTCTTAAGTCTTCTAATTAATTCTTCGGTTTTGCCGCTAAACATACTACCACAAACCACTTCTAGCCAGCCTCTTTTTTCTTTTGAAAAATTTTGTTCAATAAACATAGACAATAATGCAATTTCTTTTTCGTTCTTTAATTAATCCTATTTCTTTAATTCCTTCAAAAGTATACATTCCTATGGAAAGAGTTGCCGCTTTGGTCGAAAAATTAACCAATCAATTGGCTCAAAAGGCAGATAAAAGTCAATTAAAACAGACTACAGTTCAACTACTAGCGGAATTATCAGAAACGGATCAATTCAACAACCTTCCAAATAATGTATCCGTGATGATTCCGGGTGGGGTTGGTTCTAATTTTGAATCTAAGCCAAATGAAGATCTAGTTGAAGTTAGGATTCCAAGTTTACCTAAATTAGAACCTATTAATCGAGAAAATCATCATCCAATAACAACAGTAGTTGCACATAATGTTCCTAGTAATAATGAAGCAACATCGATCAATACGCTTGAAATTAATGCTACTGTGACAACCTCGGAATTACAGGAAAAATTAGCTTTAGACCCAATTAAGGATCTAAAATCAGCTATTGGAATAAATGACAAATTTCAATTTATTGAAATGCTATTTGGAGGGGATGAAAAGGCATTCGATCAAGCAGTTAAATCTATCAATGGATTTAAAATTTATGCAGAAGCGCAATTTTGGGTAAAATCCAATTTAAGAGAACAATATAAATGGGACGATTCAACTACGGTTGTAAAATCATTTGATCTATTGGTTAAGCGAAGATTTGCTTAATTTTTTCAATCGTTTTTTGAGTGGCACCTGCATTTTGTTGAACATATTCTTTTGCAGCTTCACAGCGTGTATGATAAGTTTCACTATTTGATAATAAGGATTCAATTGCCTTATTAAGTGAAATCTCGTCTTCAATTTTTATTCCCCCATCTGCACTGCGTAATCCAATTGCCTCCTGAAATTTTGAATCATTTGGCCCCCAAATAACTGGCTTGCCAAATGCAGCAGCTTCTAATACATTATGAATACCATCTTTGGTGAATCCACCACCTATATAGGCAATCTTAGCGTATTGATAGAGGTTTCTTAACAAACCAATTTGATCTACAATTAATACGATTGTTTTTTCCATTTTTGATTCAGATTTGTTGACCCAATCTGACAATCTAATAGCATTTGGAAAATACTGAAGACAATCTTTTATAGAAGCAATATCAACATGATGTGGAACAATTATCCAATTTAATTCATTCCATTTATTTGCCACAGAACCAAGAAGTTTATGGTCTTTTGACCAAGTGCTACCAGCCACTATGATTTCCTTATCTGCTAATCTATTCACCCAATCAATTGTCTCTTTTGCTGCAATAATCTCTACGACACGATCAAAGCGCGTATCACCACTGATACTTAATTGAGTAGTAGTTAATAATGGGCTAACTAATTCTGCTGAAGCTTTATCTTGAACTAATATAGTTGTAAATAATTGAAGCATTTTACGATAAAATCCTCCATAAAATTTAAAGAAAACTTGATCAGGTCTAAAAATAGCAGACGCTAATATAGTAGGGATATTTTTTGCTGCAGCCACCTTTAAATAATAATACCAAAATTCGTATTTAATAAAAACAATACATTTTGGTTGAACCAATTCCATCCATCTAACTGCTGCTTTTGGGCCATCTAATGGGAGGTAGGTTATAAAATCCACATCCGCATCTTGCTTTCTATGAAGGTATCCAGAAGGGGAGAAAAAACTTACCCAAATTTGGTGCAAAGGGTAGTTGTTTTTAAGAGATTTGATAATTGGCAGGCCTTGTTCAAATTCGCCATAAGAAGCACAATGCACCCAAATAATGGGCCCTTTAATTTTGATACGCTGCTTCTCAATTTCTTCCCAAACTGCAGTTTGTCCATTGACCCAATGTTTAGCCTTCTCATTAAATGGACTAATGAGTTTTGCAATAACTGGGTAGAGCCATAAAAATAGTCTGTATAGTATCATAAAAACGGGCTATTGCAAAGATGGGATACTATAGGGGGATTTCCACCTTTTTGGGCATTTTATTGTAATTTTGGCAAAATTCATTGGATGCGAAAAATACAAATGGTCGATACTAAAAATCAGTATTTAGCCATCAAAGAAGAAGTAGATCAGGCGATTCAGTCTGTATTGGATAGTGCTACCTATATTAACGGTAAAGCAGTGCAGGATTTTACAAAAAACTTAGCCGATTATCTAGGGGCTCAATATGTGATTCCTTGCGCAAATGGAACTGATGCACTTCAGATCGCAATGATGGCTTTGGACTTGCAACCAGGTGATGAAGTGATTACACCATCTTTTACTTATATAGCTACAACTGAAGTGGTAGCCTTGTTAAAATTAACACCTGTTTTTGTTGATGTAGATCCTGTGACTTATTGTATGGATATCGAAAGCTTGAAAAAAGCGATCACTCCTAAAACAAAAGCAATTGTACCGGTGCATTTATATGGGCAAGCTGCGCCAATGGAAGCGATTTTAGAGATTGCTAAACAACATAATTTATTTGTGATTGAAGACAATGCACAAGCGATTGGAGCAGATTATACTTTCTCAGATGGGACTGTTAAAAAAACGGGTACCATGGGGCATATTGGTGCAACTTCTTTTTACCCAAGTAAAAATTTAGGTGCATTTGGAGATGGCGGTGCATTATTTACAAATGATAAAGCATTGGCAGAAAAAATGGCTATGATTGCCAATCACGGACAATCTGCACGTTATTATCATGATGTAGTAGGTTGTAATTCAAGATTGGATTCTAT
>CAZLKW010000041.1:0-15006 GCA_964560215.1 uncultured Sediminibacterium sp.
CTGCAAAAAAAGCAGCACCAGCTAAAAAAGCGGCTCCTGCAAAAAAAGCAGCACCAGCTAAAAAAGCGGCTCCTGCAAAAAAAGCAGCACCTGCTAAAAAGGCAGCTCCGGTAAAAAAAGCGGCTTCTGCAAAAAAAGCAGCACCACCTAAAAAAGCGGCTCCTGCTAAAAAGGCAGCTCCGGTAAAAAAAGCAGCACCAGCTAAAAAGGCAGCTCCTGCTAAGAAAGCAGCTCCTGCTAAGAAAGTTGCAGCGCCAGCAAAGAAAGCAGCACCTGCAAAAGTGGTTGCATCTCCTGCTAAAAAAGCAGCTCCAGTAAAAGTTGCTGCAGCACCAGCTAAGAAAGCGGCAACTGCAAAAGCGCCAGCTAAGCCGGTTGCAAAAGCACCAGTTAAACCAGTTGTGGCTCCAAAGCCGGTTGAGAAATATGTACCTCCTGCAAAACCAGTACCTGTAATCCCTACACCGCCAGTTAAACCTGTGCGTAAGGCTGCAGAACCAATCAAGGATATCAAAGTTCCAAAGATTAATGCAAAGAGCAGTGTTCCTTATCAGCCAGGATATGTACCAATGGAAAAAAGAAAGGAAGTGGAGAGATCAACTGAGACTTTAGTAAAATATTCTGATGCTGACTTAGCAGAATTTAGAGAATTAATTTCAAAGAAATTAGATGCTGCTAAGAAAGAATTGGTTTACTTACAAGGTTTGATTACACGTAAGGATGAAATGGGTGGAGACAATGATGATGCAAGATATATGACAATGGAAGACGGTAGTGTGAGTATGGAAAGAGAGCAAATGGGTCAAATGGCTAGCCGTCAAATCACTTTCATCGATCATCTAGAGAAAGCTTTAATGCGTATCGAAAATAAAACTTATGGTATCTGTAGAGTAACTGGTCTTTTAATAGACAAAGCACGTCTAAGAGCTGTTCCTCATGCAACATTGAGCTTAGAAGCAAAATTAGGTTATGTTAAAAATAGCAACGACCAATAATCTTTAGCATAAGCCAAAACTTATAATAGCGATATAAAAAAAACCCGATCATTGATCGGGTTTTTTGTTGCGCCTACGTTTATGCGTCTTATATAGTATTAAATCATTTGAATTATTTCACCTCCTGCATCTCAATTAACTTCTTATAGTAGCCGCCTTGAGCTAGAAGTGTGTCATGGTTGCCTCTTTCAACAATACAACCCTTTTGCAACACAATGATCTCGTCTGCGTGTCTGATTGTTGATAATCGATGTGCAATGACAATAGAAGTTCTGTTTTGCATCATATTGTTAATCGCATCTTGAACTAATCTTTCACTCTCTGTATCTAATGCAGAGGTAGCTTCGTCTAAAATTAAAATTGGTGGATTTTTTAACACTGCTCTTGCAATGGTTAAACGTTGGCGTTCACCACCACTAAGTTTACTACCCCGATCTCCAATCATGGATTCGAATCCGCCTTCTTTTTTAATAATAAAATCATAAGCGTTTGCAATCTTAGCAGCAGCAATAATTTCTTCCATACTAGCTTCAGGTTTGCCTAATGCAATATTCGCAGCAATGGTATCATTAAACAAGATAGGCTCCTGTGTAACAATACTAATAAGTTGTCTTAAACTATGTAAGCTATAGTCCTTAATATTTTTTCCATCGATCCGTAAATTACCTGTAGACACATCGTGGAATCTTGGTACTAAATCTGCAAGGGTACTCTTGCCCGCACCTGAAGAACCAACTAATGCAACGGTGGTTCCTTTTTTGATTGTTAAATTAATATCATTTAAAATGCTTGCATCTTGATAAGCAAATCCTACCTGATCAAATTGAATGGTATCATTAAAGCCGTTTAATTGTAAAGGGCTTTTTGACTCTTCCACTGTGTTTGGCGCTTCTAAAATTTCATTCAATCTGTCCAAAGTAGCAGTCCCTCTGTTTACGTTGTAAACCGCCTGTGACAAGGCTTTAGCAGGGTTAATGATTTGTGAAAACAAAGCTACATATGTGATAAAGGAACCTGGAGATAGGATGTCTCCACTTAATACAAGTTTACCACCAAACCAAAGTACGCCACATAAAATAGATACCCCTAAAAATTCTGATACAGGTGATGCAAGGTCTCGACGGTTTAAGATTCTATTTTTTAAATTAAAAATATCTTCAACCAATCCATAAAATTGTCCTTTTACTTTTCCTTCTGCATTGAATGCTTTAATGATTCTAAGTCCAGTCAATGTCTCTTCCATTTGACTTAGAATCTCACCCCATTTTACTTGCGCGCTATTGGTATGTTTTTTTAGACTGCGACCAATACGGCCTACTATAAAACCGGCTAAAGGCAATAAAACAAATACGAATAAAGTTAATTTGGCACTAATTAAGAATAAGAAAATTAAAATACCAATAATGGTGAGTGGCTCTTTAATCAATCCTTCTAATGCACTAATGACAGAGCTTTCTAGCTCTGCAATATCATTAGAGGCTCTACTTAAAATATCGCCTTTTCTTTTTTCTGTAAAATAGCCAACAGGTAATTGTAAAATTTTATCGTACAATAATTTAGAGTATTTCTTTGTGACCATATTTCTTATTGGCGCTAAAAAATAAAAAGCGAGGTAAAGAAATAGGTTCTTAAAAAAGATGGAAACAATGATGAAAAGGCAAATCCAACCCAATGCATAAGCTTTTCCGTTGGTCTTAATAATGTCTTGTAAGAATTGATAAATCACATCTTTTATGTTGGATGTATCTGTAACAGATACTGGAGCTAGGCTTGCAAAAGCACTATTTCCAAAGATGAGGTCTAGAAAGGGCGTCAACATGCCTAGTGAAAACAAGCTAAAAAGGATAGATAACAAGATAAATAGACCATACCAGCCCATATAGGTCTTGTATTCCTTGATATAACTTACAATGCGAAAAAATTTCTTCATAATTAAAACTATTCCCTCAGAATAATCAGCAAAGTAACTAATTTTACAGCGAATCAACGACTTTGATTATATGGAAGAGGGTAAAAGACAGAAACAAGTGGCTGGTGCGATCCAAAGCACTATGAATGATATTTTTCTAAAATTGGGCTTGAACCATTTGCAAGGCGGGATGGTATCCATCTCTTCTGTGAAAGTGACCCCAGATTTACTAGAAGCTAGAATTTATTTGAGTTTATTTCAGGTGGCTGACCAGCAAGCCTGCTTTAAGATGATTGAATCAAAGCAGTGGGATATTAAAAAGCACTTGCAAGAAGCCATGAAACATCAGTTAAGACGTATTCCAGTCTTGCATTTTTATTTAGACGATACTTTGGATTACGTATTTAAAATGGAAGAGATTTTAAAAAACCTTTAAGTTGCATTTTCTATTTGCTTGGCGTTATTTTAGGGGGAAATACTCCTTTCAGGCAATCCAGTTAATTGCATGGGTAAGTGTTTTTGCGATTGCAATTGGTACTGCCGCATTGTTAACTATACTCAGTGTCTCAAATGGCTTTTCAGAAATTGTAAAGGGATTGTATGCTGATTTTTATGCAGACTTGCGTGTCGTTCCAAAGACAGCAAAATTTGTTGAAATTTCAAAAGAGCAATTAAATAATATTCAAAAAATTGCTGGGGTATACTATGTCAGTGGTGTTGTAGAAAACAAAGCGATCTTAACGCATAATGAACAACAAACGGTCGTGTTTGTGAAAGGGGTAGCTGCTAATTATGAGCACATTAATAAAGTAAACCAATATTTAAAGAGAGGGGAGTTTTCTCTAGGTACAATTGATACGCCTAAATTAGTGCTAGGTATTGGTGTAGAGGAGCAATTATCTCTTTTTAATACAGCACTTGGTGATAGTTTAGAATTAATCGCAATGGGTCGTTCAGGCAAATCACTTCAATCACTAAATCAGCTAAATCACTTATTCGCAGTGCAGTCTGGCGCTTTTTCAGTCCAGCAAGAATTTGATGCACAGTATGTATTTACATCCAATCATTTCGCACAATATTTATTTGACTTAGATAGCAATCAATATTCTGGGATAGAATTATCGATTGACCTTGCACAAGAAAATACAATCAAAGAAAAAATACAATCTATTCTTGGCGCCAATTTTTTAGTGCAAAACAAATACCAGCAAAATGCGGACTTGTATAAAATTATGCAAGTGGAAAAATGGATCATCTTCGCAATCCTTGCCTTGATTATGGTGATCGCTTCTTTTAATTTAGTAGGCGCTTTAACGATGATGGTTTTAGAAAAACAAAAAGACATTCATGTATTACATGCGATGGGTGCTAATGCTGGAACAATTCAAAAAATATTTTTAAGCTTGTCCATCGTGATGTCTATGACAGGTGCATTGATTGGAGGACTCTTTGCATCTATTTTGATTTTTTTACAGTCTAAGTTTCACTTCATTCAATTGCAAGGTGCAAGTTTTGTGATTGACTATTATCCGGTGAAAGCCTTATGGACGGATTATCTTGCGGTATGCGGGTTGGTTATAATGATAGCTATCATAGCCGGTTGGATTCCAGCGAGAAAAGCAGGCGCTAGAGTTTTTGAAAAAATCGGATAACTTAACTACTACCTATTTAGGAAACAAAAAAGGGGAAGCGAACTTCCCCTTTTTATATAATCTATTAAAGTATTAGTAATCTCCTAAAGTCATTTCTAATTGTCCTAATGCGTTTTCTAATTGCGCATCATTCGGAGCAATACCATGCCATTCGTGGCCTGTCTCCATAAAATCAACGCCTTTGCCCATCACAGTTTTCATTAAAATAACAATTGGCTTCCCTTGTCCAGTTAATGTTTTTGCATGTTCAAGTGTAGCAACAATTTCTTCCATATTATGCCCATCCATATGTAACACAGTCCAATGGAATGCTTTGAATTTTTCTTCTAAATTATCAAGATTCAATACTTTGCTTAAAGGGCCATCAATTTGTTGTCCATTCACATCGATTGTAGCAATATAATTGTCAACTTTATTATGTGCAGCAAACATGATTGCTTCCCAGTTTTGGCCTTCTTGTAATTCGCCATCACCATGTAATGAATAGATGATACGATCGTCGTTATTGTATTTCTTTGCTAATGCTGCACCAATTGCAACACTCATTCCTTGACCTAAAGAGCCACTTGCGATTCTAATTCCAGGCAAATGCTCGTGTGTTGTAGGGTGGCCTTGTAGTCGAGAATTGATCATTCTAAAAGTTGCTAATTCTTTTACATCAAAATAACCTGATCTTGCCAACACTGAATAAAATACTGGTGAAATATGTCCGTTGGATAAGAAGAAAAGATCTTCACCTTTTCCATCCATATTAAATGATGGATCGTGCTTCAACACTTTAAAATAAAGTGCAGTTAAAAAATCTGTACATCCTAAAGAGCCACCTGGGTGCCCACTTTGTTGTGCATGTACCATTCTTACGATATCTCTTCTTACTTGTGAAGCTGTTTTAATTAATTCCGCAGTTGACATAATGTTGTTTTAACGATATGGACAAAGATAGAAAAATTAGTGCCACAAAAAAAAGGTCAGGGAAGAATACAAAGGATTTATTAGCTTTGTCTACTCAAAACATTGAATTATGTCCGAAGAATTATCGAAAATAAGTTTAGAAGCTGAAAATGGCATGAAAAAGGCCATTAATCACTTAGAAATAGAATTATCTAAGATTAGAGCCGGTAAAGCGACACCTTCAATTTTAGAGGGTGTGAATGTGGATTATTATGGGGCTCCTACGCCAATAAGTCAAGTGGCTAATGTGCAAGTATTGGATGCAAGAACTATCAGCATTCAACCTTGGGAGAAGAATATGTTGGCTTTAATTGAAAGGGCTATCATGGGAGCAAATATTGGTATCACACCACAGAATGACGGTGTTAATATTCGTTTATTCATGCCTCCTTTGACAGAAGAACGAAGAAGAGAGATGGTGAAAAAAGCAAGTGGAGAAGGGGAGCAAACTAAGGTGGCTATTCGTAATATTAGAAGAGACCACATAGAGCAGGTAAAGAAATTGCAAAAGGAAGGAACTAGTGAAGATATTTGTAAGGGAGCAGAAGATGCAATACAAGCATTAACGGACAAACATATTGCACAAGTTGAGAAACACTTGGAAGCAAAAGAAAAAGAAATCATGACCGTTTAATCGGGCCATATTTATATTTCATTCAAAAGACCTTCAATTTTATTGAGGGTCTTTTTGTTTTAAGAAAGGAATAAAATTCAAATTGCCCCTGTTAACAATATACACTCCAAACAAAATAACAGCAAGGCATAAAATTTGCACAGGAGTTAATGATTCCCCAAATCCAATGCCCCATGCAACTGCTACAACTGGGATGCCATAAGTTACAAGCGACCCAAATAGGATGCCAGCTTTTTTTACTAAGTAATAAAATAGGATAGATGCCATCGAAGTGCCGACCATGCCTAAAACGCCACCTGCTATTGTGCTATGCAATACAACTGGATTGCTAAAATCGTTGCTAAAAAAATCGGTGAAATACAATACAGTCGCACTTGGTATAATCAAAAAAGAAAACGCAACGGATGCAATTTGTATCGAGCCAATCTCTTTTAGATACCTTCCCACTGTATGCACATTGATACCATACATAATTGTAGCAACCAGGACAAGGCTGGCATAGGAAAGGTGTTCAAAATGCACTTCTTTTCCAGCTAACATTAAACATGCTAAACCAATAAATCCAATCAAAATTCCTAGTAGTTTAATCGCACTTGTTTGTACTTTATAAAAAACCAAACCCACAATGATGGTAAAAAGTGGCGTCAATGAATTTAAGATACCTGCCAATGCACTATCGATTCGGGTTTCTGCAATGCAAAAAAGGTAGGCGGGTATAAAATTGCCAACTAGTCCAGAAATAATAACCAGTCCCATTTTGTCCTTGGGTATTTTCTTGAATGCTTGAATTGCAAATGGCAATAAAACCAATCCTGCCGAAAGCATTCTTAATGAAGCCACTTGGTAGGGATTAAATGCCTTTAAGCCTTCCTTCATAAGAATAAATGAACTTCCCCATACAATCGATAATAAGGCAAATACAAGCCAATTAGTCCACTTCTGTTGCATCCTTTCTGGTTTTGAACAAAGATGCCTCATTTTGGCTAAAAAATGGATAAATATCACTTTCTTTGCAGGGATGAATCAGCATACAAATTATTCGATTAAAGTTGACCAATTTGAAGGTCCTTTTGACCTTTTATTGTTCTTTATTGAGCGTGACGAGATGGATATATACAATATCCAAATTACAAAGATCATTAAGGATTTCTTGGAATTCATACATGCACAAGACAAGTTAAATATTGAATTAAGTAGTGAGTTCATTTTGTTCGTTTCTACTTTGATGCGTATCAAAGCAAAATTGTTATTGCCAAGAAAAGAGATTGATGCAGCAGGAAATGAAATTGATCCAAGACAAGAATTAATCGACAAGATTTTAGAATATAAAAAGTACAAAGAAGCAGCGGTTCAAATGGCCGATTTAGAAGCTATGAGAATGTTGATGTTGAAGCGTGGCAATATTCAAAAAGAAATGTCATTGGTTGGCGAAGAAGCAGCCGAAGGAACAGAGTTACAAACAGTGACTTTATTCAAATTGATGAAGGCTTTTGAGAAAGTGATGACCCGTGTTCAAGATCGTCAAAATAAACCAGTACACACTGTAGTTCGTTATAATTATACCATGGAAGGCAGTAGAACACATATACTGACAATGGTGAAAGAGGGGCAAACAGTGGCTTTTGAAAAAGTGTTTGATGTTTGTGAAGACCGAGTGCACGCCTTATTCTTGTTCCTATCTATATTAGAATTGGCTCAACAAAAGTATATGCGATTAATGGTTGGTGAAGGGTGCAACAATTTCATCATCGAATGGAATGAAAATAGAGAAGATGACTTAGAGCCTGGTTACATTGAACCAACAGATGCATATGAGACAAAATTTGACCAGACTTCATTTGGTGATGCACCAGAAGAAGAAGGCGATTTTGACCCAAGCTTAAACTAAGTTACCCCTCTACTAAAACAGATTTTCCTAAAAGACTTTTTACCGCGGTTGCAATTGCTAATGCGTCGTAGTGGCATTCTTGTTGTAACTCTTTAATAGAGCCATGCTCAACAATACTATCTGGTATTCCTAAAATGCGCACTTGACTTTTGTAGTTGTTTGTATTCATGAATTCAAGTACAGCAGATCCTAATCCACCTACAACTGTTGCGTCCTCTACAGTGACTACTAGTTCATAGTTCTGGAAAACTTCATGCAATAAATCCTCGTCAATAGGTTTTACAAAACGCATATCATAATGAGCAGGATCAATGCCTTCTAATTTCAAATTACGAATAGCTGTTTGAGCATTATTACCTGGATGTCCGAATGTTAAAATAGCCACATCCTTTCCTTCTTTTAATCTACGACCTTGTCCAATTTTCATTTGTTCAAAAGGCTTTCTCCATTCTACCATTACGCCTTCGCCCCTTGGGTATCTAATAACAAATGGCAGATCAGTAGAAGGTAGTTGAGCTGTATACATCATGTTCCTTAATTCTTGCTCATTCATTGGAGCGGAAATAATCAAATTAGGAATACATCTAAAAAAGGCAATATCATAACATCCGTGGTGTGTTGGTCCATCTTCGCCAACTAATCCGGCACGGTCTAAACAAAATACAACTGGTAATTTCTGTAATGCAACATCATGAATCACTTGATCATAAGCGCGCTGCATGAAAGAAGAATAAATATTACAAAAAGCTTTTACGCCTTGTGTTGCAAGACCAGCACTCAAAGTCACTGCATGTTGTTCGCAAATACCAACGTCAAAAGCACGATCAGGCATCGCTTCCATCATGAATTTCATTGAAGAACCGCTTGGCATTGCAGGCGTTACACCCATAATCATTGGGTTCGTTTCTGCTAATTCCAACAAAGTCAATCCAAATACATCTTGGTACTTTGGAGGCTGAGGTGTTTCAATTTTTTTCTTAATAATTTCCCCAGTCATTTTATCAAACAAGCCTGGCGCATGCCATTTGGTTTGATCTTTCTCTGCTAATTCATAGCCTTTACCTTTGACAGTTAGGATATGTAAAATTTTTGGACCAGGTATTTCTCTTAAGTCTCTTAATGTATCTACTAAATTGGTGATATTATGGCCATCAATTGGACCAAAATAGCGTAGTTGCAAGGCCTCAAATAAGTTACTACTTTTTGAAACCATTCCTTTTAAACCTGCTTCCACCTTAGAAGCCATCTCTCTGGTAAAAGTTTTGCCAATAGGCAATTTGCCCATCAACTCCCATAACTCATCTCTGAATTTATTATAGGAGAAGTGCTTATATCCGTTAAATATTCTTTAAGCGCACCCACATTCGGGTCGATGCTCATACAGTTGTCATTCAGAATAATCAACATGTCACTATCTGCAACACCTGCGTGGTTCATTGCTTCGAATGCCATCCCTGCGGTCATTGATCCGTCACCAATGATGGCAACTGATTTTCTGTTTTCGCCTTTGTATTTGGCAGCCATAGACATACCCAATGCGGCTGAAATTGAAGTAGAAGAATGTCCCACCCCAAAAGTATCATAAGGGCTTTCGCTTCTTTTAGGGAAGCCACTTAAGCCTTTATATTTTCTGTTTGTAACAAATTCATCACGACGACCGGTTAAAATTTTATGCCCATATGCCTGATGTCCCACATCCCATACGAGTTGGTCATAAGGTGTATTGTAAACATAATGCAATGCCACACTGAGTTCTACAACCCCAAGACTAGCGGCAAAATGCCCGCCATGCACACTTACAATGTCGATGATGTATTGGCGTAATTCATCACATACTTGGTGTAGTTTTTCCCTTGAAACCTTTTTAAGGTCATCAGGGTTGTCAATGTTTTTTAATAAAGGACCGGCCTCAATCAGCATGCTCTGTTTTTTGTATTGTAAAAGTAAGTTAATAACAGAAATATAGGCCAAAAGTTTAATGTTATTTAGACTTGCCGATGAAACAAAGATTTGACCAATTATCCAATTTATACGCCGGCTAAGGGGTTAATTTTAGTAAATTCGAGGTACATGAATAAAAATACACGCAATTTCTTGATATGTCAATTTGCAGGCTGGTTATCCTACGCCTTGACAGTTGTCTTTTTTGCCTATTTATTGGAAAAGCAGTTAAGCGATATTTTTCTTAAGAGAATTATTTTAACGGTTGTATTTGGAATCATTGCTACATCACTATTAAGGTTCACCATTATAGCCAATCAGCTAAGGCCACCAACAGCTTCAAAACATTGGTGGAAAATGCTTGTGCTAGTGATTGTAACAATTTTAATTTTTGCATTGGTTGTTGGGTCATTAATCGAAGTGTTTAGATTATTCGATGTGCGTAATAGTGCACAAGAATTAAGTCAAAATCAATTTGTGCTTTCTTACAGTGATATTATTCAAAATTGGGATAGTGAGCGCGTTGCCAAGCGATTTTTGTTTAGCTTGATATTTGACACACCAATATTTTTCGTTTGGATTTCAATTTACATTTTGTGGCATTATATTGAGTTCACCAATTTACAGGCGATCAATAAAGTGAAACTTGAAAAAATCATTAAAGAGCTTGAGCTTAAAACCATAAAATCTCAAATTAATCCGCACTTTATTTTTAATGCCTTAAATAGCATACGCGCACTTGTTGATGAAGACCCAAAACGTTCTAGACAGGCTATTACAGAGCTGAGTAATATTTTAAGAAGTAGCATTCTTAGTGACAAAGTGGAAGTCACAACCCTTGAAAAAGAAATAGCGATTGTGAAAGATTATTTAGCCCTTGAATATATTCGTTTTGCTGATCGATTAAAAGTAAGTTATGCGATTGACGAGTCTATATTAAACTATCAGATTCCGCCAATGATGTTGCAAATATTAGTTGAGAATGCGATTAAACATGGTCTGAGTAAACAACCTGGAGATTGCGAGATCAAATTGTATGTAAAAAAAGAGGCAGGCAAATTAGTGATACAGGTTAATAATACGGGTCATTTAGATAAAGAAGAAAACCTGGGTTTTGGCCTTCAGAGTACAAGAGAGAGATTACAAATACTATATGGTAACGAAGGTTCTTTCGAAATTTTTCAGTCCCAAGAACATGAAGTTACTGCCAAAATAATTATTCCAATTGTATTATAATAAACAGCAATCATGCCCATTAAAGCAATCATAATAGACGACGAAAGGTTGGCGCGCAATGAGTTAAAAAAATTATTGGAGCAACATCCAGATATCAATATCATTGATGAAGCAAGTAATGTGGACGAAGCAATTGAAAAGATTGACCTATCAAGGCCGGACCTTATTTTTTTAGACATTCAAATGCCAGGAAAAACAGGTTTTGATTTATTGGCTGAAATAGAAAAATCCCCGCGCGTAATTTTCACAACAGCTTATGATGAATTTGCTTTAAAAGCATTCGAAGTAAATGCATTGGACTATTTATTGAAACCAATAGACCCAAAAAGATTAGCTGATGCGATTCAAAAATTGCAAACAGAAATGGCTTTAGAACAAGCAAGTTTAATGGGTGTAAGTAGAGGGCCACTTACAGAAATGGATCAGGTTTTTGTAAAGGATGGAGAGCGTTGCTGGTTTGTTAAATTAGCAGAAATCAGGCTATTTGAAAGCGTAGGGAATTATGCGAAAGTTTACTTCTCAACCAATAAGCCTTTGATTTTAAAATCCTTGAATGCATTAGAAGAAAGATTAGATGACCGTGTCTTTTTTAGAGCAAACAGAAAACATATTATCAATTTGCATTGGATCGAAAAAATTGAACCCTATTTTAATGGAGGTCTTTTAGTTGAGTTAAAAGGAGGAGAAAAAATCGAAATCAGTAGACGTCAAACTGTGAAGTTCAAAGAAATGATGAGTTTCTAGAATTGAGGTGGTGAATATTAATTTAAGCTATGAATTGCGTCTGCAATGGCTTTGATTAAATTGGAGTCTTTCTCAATTGCATTTCCAACAACAATTATATCTGCACCTGCTTTGCAGTTTTCAATGGCTTTTTCTGGTGTTGTGATGCCACCTCCAACGATGATAGGTGTCCCCGTATGTTTTGCCACTTGCTGAATCATACTTGCTGGTATGGGGTTTTTCGCACCACTTCCCGCATCCATATAGGTCACTTTTAAACCTAGCATTTCACCCGCCATCGCAGTACAAGCAGCTATGTCATTTTTATTAGATGGTATTGGATTGGTATTCGAAATATAGGATACAGTTGTTGGCGTACCACCGTCAATTAGCATATAGCCTACTGGGATGATTTCCAACCCGCTTTGTTTCACAAATGGGGCACTGATTACGTGTTGTCCAATAAGTAATTCCGGGTTACGGCCAGAAATCAAGGACAGGTATAATAAAGCATCTGCCTTTGGGGTGATTTGATCTGGTGATCCTGGGAAAAGCACTACAGGAATAGAACAAGCTTGTTTGATTTGGGCTACAACTTGATCAAGTGTATCCGTAACTACTAAGCTACCTCCCACAAAAACATAATCTACTTTTGATTCAACCGCAAGTGCAATCGTCTTCTGTAAACCAACTACATCAAGCTTATCCGGGTCAATTAAGACTGCGAATGCTTTTTGTTGATGTATCTTTTTTTCTAGGATACTTTGGTATACTTGCTGTTTCATCTTCCGCAAAATTATCAATTTTACCCTAACAATCCCTACTTACTCCCTTTATTACAAAAAATATTTATAACACGCTGTTTTTTTTCTTAAGAAACTAACATCTACTGGGGATAAATCATGCAAATCAACTGGAGTGAAGGGTTTGGAATTGTTCAGATAGATTTTCCACAGCTGTTGATATTTCAGTTGATAAAGTATCAACAGACTACAATATTTTCGTCTACCCGTTAAGGTTTTTGAAATCTGTACGAGGAATACCCGAATTACTATAAAAATTGAACAAGACCATGGCTAACCCAAAAACAAAAAAAGGCTTAGAATTTAAGCGCCGATTCACCCAAGATAGAGTGAGTCCATTCGACCAGTTCGAATATGATTACAGAGATAGTGTAATCAAAAATCCAAACGGCGAGAAAGTGTTCGAAATGACGAACGTGGAAGTTCCAAAACAATGGAGCCAAATTGCAACGGATATCCTTGCACAAAAATATTTTAGAAAAGCGGGTGTACCTCAAGCCGATGGTTCATTGGGTAGAGAAACTACTGTAAAGCAGGTTGCACATCGTATGGCTAATTGCTGGAGAGTATGGGGTGAGCGCCATGGTTATTTTGCAACAACAAACGATGCACAAGTATTCTACGAAGAATTAGTTTATAGTATTTTAAACCAAGCATGTGTGCCTAACTCGCCACAATGGTTTAACACGGGTTTGCACGAAAGCTATGGTATTACGGGTGGAGCGCAAGGTCACTATTATGTAGACCCTAAGGATAAGCAATTGAAAAGGTCAACAAGTGCTTATGAGCGTCCTCAACCGCACGCATGTTTTATCTTAAGTGTGAGCGATGATTTAGTAAATGAGGGTGGTATCATGGACTTGTGGACAAGAGAAGCTAGAATCTTCAAATACGGTTCTGGTGTTGGAACAAACTTCTCTCAAATTCGTGGTGCGAATGAAAAATTATCTGGCGGTGGTTCTTCAAGCGGCTTAATGAGCTTCTTGAAAATTGGAGATCGTGCTGCAGGTGCAATCAAATCTGGTGGTACTACACGTCGTGCTGCTAAAATGGTTTGTTTGGATTTGGATCACCCAGAAATTTTAGAATTCATTAATTGGAAAGTACAAGAAGAAGATAAGGTTGCTGCATTAGTAGCTGCTGGATATGATAATGGATATGAAGGAGAAGCATATGCAACTGTTTCAGGTCAAAACTCAAACAACTCTGTTCGTATTCCAAATAGCTTCTTTAAAGCGTTATCTGAAGATGGTAACTGGGATTTAAAAGCACGTACCGATGGTCGTGTGATGAAGTCAGTTCCTGCAAGAGAAGTTTGGGAGCAAATTGCAAACGCTGCATGGCGTTGTGCAGATCCAGGTACACAATATGATACTACAATCAACGAGTGGCATACTTGTCCTCAAGGTGGCCGTATCAATGCATCTAACCCATGTTCTGAATACATGTTCTTAGATAACACTGCATGTAACTTGGCTTCTATTAACTTAAGAAAATTCTTTAACGAGTCTGACAACTCATTCGACGTTGAAGGTTTTGAATACACTACAAGATTGTGGCAGACTGTATTAGAAGTGTCTATTTTGATGGCTCAGTTCCCTTCTAAAGAAGTAGCTCAATTATCTTATGACTATAGAACGACTGGATTAGGCTTCGCTAACTTAGGTTCTATGTTGATGGTAAGTGGTATTGCTTATGATAGCGAAGAAGCACGCGGTATTGCGGGTGCAATTTCTGCGATCATGACAGGTATTGCATACAAAACATCTGCAGAGATGGCTTCATTCTTAGGCACATTTGATAAATACCAAGAGAATAAGGAAGATATGTTACGTGTAATGCGTAACCACCGTGCGGCTGCTTATGATGCAGAAGATGCTTATGTAGGTATTGAAATCAAGCCACAAGGTATCAAAGCACAATTCACACCTGACTATTTATTGAAAGCGGCTACCAAAGCATGGGATGACGCAGTTCAATTAGGTGAGAAATATGGTTATAGAAATGCGCAAACAACAGTAATTGCTCCAACAGGAACAATCGGTCTAGTAATGGATTGCGATACAACAGGTGTTGAACCAGATTTCGCATTAGTGAAATTCAAAAAATTATCTGGAGGTGGTTATTTCAAAATTATCAACCAATCAGTTCCTCAAGCATTAAAGAACTTAGGTTATACGCAAGCTCAAAACGATGCAATTGTAAACTTTGCAGTAGGTCATGCAAGCTTCGAAGGTGCTCCTTACATCAATAACAAAAGCTTATTGGCTAAAG
>CAZLKW010000042.1:0-14875 GCA_964560215.1 uncultured Sediminibacterium sp.
TGTTACTACTTCCACTTTCATGATGGGTTCTAATAAAGTAGGCTTCGCTTTTTTACCTGCATTTCTGAAGGCAGCTTTCGCACACAATTCAAATGACATTGAATCAGAATCCACATCATGGTAACTACCATCTGTGATACGCACTTTCATGTTGTTCACTGGATAACCAGCTAAAACACCCTGTGTCATTGAAGTTTCAAAACCTTTATTAATTGCAGGAATAAATTCTTTTGGAATAGATCCTCCGAAAATATCATTCACAAATTGGAAATGCTTGTCTTTATTTTCTGTCAACCATTCTAGATCTGCAGGTCCAATTTCAAATTCGATATCGGCAAATTTACCACGACCACCCGATTGCTTTTTCAAGACTTCACGGTGCTCGATCATTTTACCAAATGATTCTTTGTAGGCTACCTGAGGATTACCTTGGTTAATCTCTACTTTAAATTCACGACGCATACGATCTACAATAATCTCTAAGTGTAATTCACCCATACCAGATAAGATTGTTTGACCTGTATCTTCGTCTGTCTTTACTCTTAAGGTAGGATCTTCCTCTACTAATTTAGCAATTGCCATACCCATTTTATCAACGTCTGCTTGTGTTTTAGGCTCAACAGCTACAGAGATAACTGGTTCTGGAATAAACATATTCTCCAATACAATTAAGTGATTCTCATCACATAATGTATCTCCTGTTTTGATCTCTTTAAATCCAACCGCTGCTGCGATATCACCTGCTTCGATAAAATCGATTGGGTTTTGTTTGTTCGCAAACATCTTCATGATACGAGAGATACGCTCATTCTTACCACTACGTACGTTTCTTACATAAGAACCCGCATCTAAGTGACCAGAATAACATCTGAAGAACGCAAGACGTCCAACGAATGGATCTGTCATGATTTTGAATGCCAATGCAGCAAATGGTTCTTTTGCATTTGGCTTACGGTAAACTTTTTCTCCTGTGTCAGGATCTGTTCCTTCTGTATCATCTACATCTACTGGAGAAGGTAAATAACGACATACCGCATCTAATGCAGTTTGTACCCCTTTATTTTTGAATGAAGATCCACACATCATTGGAACGATACTTAAATCGATACAAGCTTTACGGATAGCTTCGTGCACCTCATCTTCAGAAATTGAATCTGGGTTTTCAAAGAATTTCTCCATCAACTTGTCATCATATTCAGCAACAGCTTCAATCAATTGAGCTCTCCAATAATCAACATCTTCTTTCATATCATCTGGTACTGGAATCTCAGTATAAGTCATACCTTCTGTTGCGTCATCCCAGATAATACCTTTTAATTTAATTAAATCCACTACCCCTTTGAAACCATCTTCAGCTCCAATTGGTAATTGTAATGGCACCGCTTTCGCGCCTAACATTTCTCTTACTTGGTTTACTACCATTAAGAAATCTGCACCAGCACGGTCCATTTTATTTACGAAACCGATACGAGGTACTTTGTAACGGTTTGCTTGACGCCATACAGTTTCTGATTGTGGTTCAACACCATCAACAGCAGAGAACAAAGCAATCAAACCATCCAATACACGCATAGAACGCTCTACCTCTACAGTAAAGTCAACGTGTCCTGGAGTATCAATGATATTGAAATAATAATCTTTTGTGTTTGCATCTTTCTTTCCTAATACAGTTGGAAATTGCCATTGACAACTTACCGCTGCAGAAGTAATTGTGATACCTCTTTCTTTTTCTTGCTCCATCCAGTCAGTGGTAGCACCACCATCATGAACTTCACCAATTTTGTGAATCATACCAGTGTAACGCAAGATACGTTCAGTGGTTGTAGTCTTACCCGCATCAATGTGCGCAGCAATACCAAAGTTTCTTTGTAGTCTTAAGTCCGCCATATTAGGGTTGTTTATTTTTTTAAAGCTCTAAAACCAACTCCTTTTGAGAGTCAATTTATCGAGGCGCAAAGTTAATGATATAAGTGATTGAATTACGGATTCTGGCTATTTTTTTAAATAAAAAACCTCAACATTGCTGTTGAGGTTTTTCTATAGTAAGGTAAATGATTCCTTTTGAGGAGATTACACTTTAAAGTGAGAGAACGCTTTGTTCGCCTCAGCCATACGGTGTGTATCTTCTTTCTTCTTGAATGCACCGCCTTCGCCTTTTGTAGCTGCAACGATCTCATTCGCTAATTTGTCAGCCATTGTCTTACCGTTACGCTCACGGCTAAAACGTACTAACCATTTCATGCTTAAAGAAATTTTGCGATCCGCACGAACTTCAGCGGGGATTTGGAAAGTTGCACCACCAATGCGACGGCTACGAACTTCAACCGCTGGAGTAACGTTAGCTACTGCTTTCTTCCACATTTCATAACCATCTTCGTTTGTCATTTTAGCTACTTTCTCTAAAGAGTCGTAGAAAATTTTGAAGGCAGTTGTCTTTTTACCATCCAACATAATGTTGTTGATAAAACGAGTCACTTGAACATCGTTGAAACGAGGATCTGGTGCTAATGGAATCTTTTTAGGTTGTGCTTTACGCATGTCGAATATTAATTAGTTGTTACTTGATTATTTTTTTGCTTTTTCTTTCTTAGTACCATACTTAGAACGAGACTGCTTACGGTCTTTAACACCAGCAGTATCCAAACTACCACGAACAATATGATAACGTACACCCGGTAAGTCTTTTACACGACCACCACGGATTAATACGATACTGTGCTCTTGTAAGTTGTGGCCTTCACCTGGGATATAGGCAATGACTTCAATTTTATTAGTCAAACGTACCTTTGCTACTTTACGTAACGCAGAGTTCGGCTTTTTTGGAGTTGTTGTATATACTCTTGTACAAACACCACGACGCTGAGGACATGCGTCCAAAGCTCTTGATTTACTTTTAGCCCTGATGATCTCACGGCCTTTTCTCACTAATTGTTGAATAGTAGGCATTAATTATCCTGTTTAGTTCAATTTCGGTTTATAAAAAATTCGGACGGCAAAGGTAATGGCTGTAAACGAATTACCAAAATGTTTATTTGCTATTTTTTAAAAAATACCGCAAATACTCCCTTTTACCGTACAATTGTCTTTGTTTTTGTTAGTTAAGTAGTTGATTAACAACTATTTAACTAAATTTTCACCAACCAGCCATGTTTATCCACTTCTAAACCAACACGGATGTCATTTAGCTTCTTTTTTAGAGATGGGGCCACTTTTAGCTGTTCCATATCAAAATCCATCACATAGTCGCCATCTGCTAATCTGGAGATAAAGGAGACCACAGCAGCTGTTCCAACCCCAAATACCTCTTCTAACTTCCCTGCTTTGTGTGCAGCAACAATTTCTTCGACAGAAAGATTGCGCTCCTCCACGGTATACCCCAAATCTCTTAATAAAGTAATTGAGCTGTCTCTAGTTACCCCTTTCAATACGGTGCCTCTTTCCAAACTAGGCGTAATCACTTTCCCGTCAATTACAAACATCACATTCATCATTCCTACTTCTTCTACAAATTTATGCTCTACTGCATCGGTCCATAAAACTTGGTCATACCCTTTTTGTTGTGCTAACGCAACTGGATATAAACTTGCTCCATAGTTGCCACCATTTTTTGCAAAACCTACACCACCTGGAGTAGCCCTTGTATATTTTGGCTCGATTAAAATTTTCATAGGCTCAGAATGGTATGGACCAGCTGGACCTAAAATAATCATGAACTTATAAGTTGCAGAAGGACGCACTCCTAAGAATGGATCTGTTGCAATCATGAAAGGACGAATGTATAAAGAATGATCTTCTTCTTTTGGAATCCAATCTTTTTCAATTTGAATTAATTGTTTCATGCCATCCATGAATAACCATTCAGGAACCGTTGGCATTTGCATTCTTTCTGCAGAAATATTAAAGCGTTTGAAATTTTGATCAGGTCTAAAAATCACCACCTGATCTGTAGCACTTTTATAAGCTTTAATTCCTTCGAAAATGGATTGACCATAATGCAATACTGCAGTCGATGGATCAAGTTGAATTGGTTCAAATTTTTTGATGACTGCATTTTTCCATTCACCATCTATATAATCTGCTTCCAACATATAGTTCGTAAAACTTTTTCCGAAGAAGAAATTTTTTGGATCTAATTGTCTTAATTGATCCTTAGGCATTTCAATAAATGGGATGTTTTGTGCACTCATTTTTTAACTTTTTTTATGCTAATTCAGGCACAAAGAAACACAAAAAAATAAAGACTTACAATTGTTATTTTTTCAAATCAATCAATTCAGTTAATTTCCGTTATTCAAATCTTATGAAAGAAGTTAAAAACATCCTTCCAAATAGCGTATTAGTGAACCTCTACAAAGAAAGTTTAGTATTGGGTACTGCACCTGCGAATGTGGATAAAAAAACAACGACATCCCCCGTAATAGAGGAAAAAGAGGAAGTAAAGGATATCGAAACTACTCCAATAGCACCCATTAAATTCTTAGGAGAGCATCAAAAAAAGATAATGGTTTTGGTACAGGATTCCAATGCAGTTCATTTAAACGAAAGAGACTTTGACTTACTTACTTCTATCTTGAATGCATGTAAATTAACGATCGCTGATATTGCATTAATAAACCTTGCAAATAAAAATTATTCTTTGCATCAAATTTTAGTTCAAATTCCTTCTAATATAGTTTTGATTTTTGACATCAATCCAACACAATTAAAAATAAAATTACCTACTAAAATTTACAGTCCAATTTTACTTGGAGAAACACAATTATTATTCAGTAATAATTTATCCAATATGCAAGGAATTGATCAAGCATCAAAAATTGAAAAAACAAAATTATGGACTTCATTGAAATTGATTTTTAAATTATAAAGGGGGCTCAATTTTTGTAAGATTAAATTTTCAAAATGCATACAATTATATTTGCTACAAATAATCGAAATAAAGTTGCTGAAATTCAATCTTTAGTTGGACAAGATTTTGATATTATTCCATTAAAGGAAGCAGGAATTGATATAGACATTCCAGAGCCGCACGATCATTTGGAAGCCAATGCTGCGGAAAAAGCTAGGACCATCTTCAACCTCACAAAACAAGATTGTTTTAGTGAAGATACTGGCTTAGAAATAGCTGCTCTAGGAGGCGAGCCAGGTGTAAAAAGCGCAAGGTATGCAGGAGAAAATAGGGACTTTCAAGCCAATATCGACCTAGTTTTAAGCAAAATGACGGGCATTGAAAATAGAACTGCTCAGTTCAGAACCGTTATATGTCTTATCTGGGAGCAAAAAGAATATTATTTCGAGGGTATTTGTAAAGGGCGAATTCTAAACACCATGGAAGGTGAAAAAGGCTTTGGGTATGACCCCATCTTTGTACCTGAGGGTTCTAGCAAAAGCTTTGCTAGCATGACGATAGAAGAAAAAAACCGATTTAGTCATCGACAAAAAGCCGTCTCCCAATTATTCGAATTTTTGAAAAAATCTATTGATTAAAGGGTGTAGGGCTATTCCATATTTCCCAACTTGAATTGGCTTGAATATGCAACATCTCCAATCCATTTTGAGTGGTAGCACCTAGACTTGCTCCTAGTGCTAAGAACTTGGTTTGGGCAGGATTATAAACTAAGTCATATAAATGATGTTGGTCTGTAAGGGCATCATAAGGCAAAGCTGGCGCCTCATCTACATTAGGATACATTCCAACTGGACTTGTATTAATGAGCAAAGTATGTGTGCTTATAATTGAGGCATCAAGGGATCCATAAGTTAACACACCCTTTGATTCAGTTCTTGAAACAAACTGATAAGAGATCCCTAGCTTTTTCAACACCCACTCAACAGCTGCTGCTGCCCCACCCGTACCTAATATCAAGGCTTTTTGATGCTGTGGCTTTAAGTAAGGCAATAAGGACTGTTCAAATCCAATCACATCTGTATTGTAACCATATAAGGCACCATCATATAAGCGTATACAATTACAAGCCTGTATTGACTCCACCACAGTAGAAGGATATTGCAAAAAAGGAATGACTGCTTTTTTATAAGGGATGGTTACATTCAATCCATTTAAGTTTGAATTGTTTTCCCATAGACTTGTAAACAAATCAATAGAATCAATTGGGTAATTTTCATACTGCGCATCCTTTATATTTTCTAAAGAAAATTTTTCTGCAAAAAATCCCTTAGAAAAAGAATGTGACAATGGAAAACCTATGAGACCAAACTGACGCACTTTATTTGTTTAAGTATAAATCAAAAGTATCTCCACGTAAACCAATACGCATCGCTTCTAATGGAATAATTTCCGAAGGTGCAATATTTCCAAGGTTTACATTACAGCCAATTAATTCTAAGAAATATAATTGTTGTGCTTTTTGTGGCGCTTCCCAAAGAATTTTCTCAGAAGGTATTTTTGTTAAGATCTCTTGCACCAAGCCTTCTCTTACTTCTCCTGAACCTCTATATATACCTACGTTTCCTGCTTCTCTTGCTTCTGCGATTACATAAGATGCACCTGCATTTAATTCTGCACCCATTAATTCTATCCACTTATACGGAGGGATAATGTGCGCTGCGTCCTTGCTACCAACTTCACTAAATACTTTTGCGAATTTTGAAATCTTTTCTATGTACCCACACTTTTCTGTATGAGGAATTTCGATTGAACCATCACTCACTTCAATCACATCAATATTATAATCCTTACACATTGCTATGTAATCATCAAACTGATTTCTAATAATAAATGCTTCAAACAATGTACCTCCAAAATATACTGGAATATTATGTGCTTGGTATAATTCAATTTTTGCTCTCAAGTTTGGTGTAACAAATGAAGTACCAAAACCTAGTTTAACAATATCTGTATGAGATGCGCCAACACTTAAAAAATTTTCTGCATCTCTAAAACTAAGGCCTTTATCCATCACCATTGTTAAACCATATTGTCTAGGCTGTGTTGTTCTTTCTGGTATCTGTGTTAAATTAAAATTCATCATTGTGCTTCTATATTTTTGCAAAGATAATTTAAAAAAGCTTAGCTTATTTAAGCTTCTTGTATTGACTGATTAATTCCACCACTTTTACATCTTGGATGAGTTCGGGATAAAACTTAATAAGCTTATTGAGCCATTTGCCAGACTTAGACAATGCCATTTCCAATTGCAATAATCCTTCTTTTCGCTTTTGCATCATAAATAAAATGGCACTCCTGTAGTATACAAAGATGGCTTTTCCCTGGGTTGACATGTAGGCCAATTCGGTTTGCTCTAATGCAGCATCCAATTGATCATTCGCAATTAAACATTTAATAAAACTCTCCCAGCCTGCGATTTGCTTGGGCTTGTGCTTTACAACGATACCAAAATAAGTTGAAGCCTCTTTAAATTGATCAAGATTCAAATAGCATTCACCCATCATGATATAGTACTCATTAATATGTTTGTTGATTCTTATTGCATGTTCAATTTGTTTGATGGCCATCTGCCATTTTGATTCCAACATATAGGTAGATGCAATCTTTTGGTACAACCTACTATCTTCTGGATTTAAATGCACCGCCTTCTTGTAATGAAAACGTGCTTGTGCAAAGTTTTTTAATCGATGGTAACAATGTCCGATTGCTTCATAAATTACATCCTCTGGCCTAGATAATTCAAGTACTTTTTCTAATGCTTCAATCGCTTCTTTATACTTTCTTAATCTGAGATAGGCATCCCCCATATTCCTATAAGCATAATCGAATTTTTCGTCAATCACCACCGCAAATTGATAGGCGTCAATTGCTTTTTCATACAACTTGATACCCTGGTATGCAGCAGCTAGATTGAACCAAGCCAAAGCATTATAAGGTTGTTCATCAATCATTTTTTTATGAAGAATAATACTTTCCTCATTACGTCCTGTAAAATCTGTCCAAAAACAAATTTTATACAAAGCTTCTTCGTTGGTTGGTTCTTCTTCTAAAATTAATTTTAAGCAATCAAACACTTTATCAAAAGCTTCATGATCATCATATACATCTGCTAATTCAAAAAGTAATTCGGTACGTTCTGCACCTTCAAATAAATGCAAAGCTTCTTGTAACAATACAATCGCTTCTTCCGGTTGATCTAATGCTAAATAGGCGTCTGTTTTCAAAATAAACAGATTCATGTCTTTATGGTCATATAATGTTGCGGTATTTAACAACTCAAGCGCTTCACTATATTTTCGAGTAGCTAATAATAAATCTGCTTTTTTAATCATTAAAACCGAAGAAGATGGAAATTGTGACAAGGCGATATCTGCAGCTTCAATAGCTTCAACAATTGCATCTTTCTCATCCAAATGAGCAATGATTTTTTCAAAATCATCTTCCTCAATATAAGAATGCGCCTTCCCATTTTTTAAACTCTGATAGCGTAAAAGTAGGTCCTGGATATCCCCACTTTCTTCCTCAAATTGATTATTGAACATATTATTCATTTAATCATGATTAATAAAGTATTGAAAATCAACATTTTAAAATAAATAATTGAAAAAATTTACTTTATTAAATGTACGGCTTAGCACTTAAACTAGGGAAATTTATTGTACACAGTTCGCCTAATTAATCGTTAAAAAAATATTTTCAAAGAATTGTCATAATCCTTTAACTTCGTACTATCCGTGCGTACCCTAAGAACCATATTAACCTCATTTATACTAGTGGCATTAGTTTCGACTTCTGCTCAAGCATCTACTGTGGTAGTAGGCAAAGCTGAATCGAAAAAAACAACCGAAAAATACAGCCTAAAAAATCTTAGTAATTTAAATCAAAGGGTAAGCACATTTCAGAATTTAAAATCTAGCTTAGTTTATAAAGGCTTAACTATTCATGCGAACTTAAATGGCGCAAACAATAGTTCAAATTACCTAAAGTATAACAAAGGAAATATTACTTATGTAATTCCTTATCGTTACAAAATTATCTTGCCTAAGTTTAAAACACCTAGTCCACAGAATCCTTAATTGATTATTTGATATTGCGATTTATTGATCTCAAATACATTTAATGTAATTGGGCTCAAATCAATTTTTGTTGCTTTGTACAAAATCCGATCTCCTTTCTTAGATGTTATTTGATAGCTTAATACCAGGCCAGGTATTTCTTTAAAAGATTGTTCATATACTGTAACAGTTGGAATAATTGAGGTTGTATAAACTACTTCCATTGATGTACCATCTGCCCAAGAAAGGTTAATAGATTCGCAAGGATAATCTAATATAGTACTTATTGAATCGGTCTTTTTTGAGGCCACTAAACCTGCACTATTTAATGGATCATATGGGATATACTGTAAAAGCTTATTCATACCAATCTCTTTTAAAATGATGGCAGAATCTTGTTGTGTATTAAAAATTAATGTCTGTGTAAATTCCGTGGTCTTTAAGATTGTCTTGCAACTGTTACCCTTTATGAAAACTATTTTTTGCCCAACACTAGTTGTATCCGCAGCTGAAGTAATCTGTTGAATATCATAAGAGATAGTACACTCTCCCACTACTTTGGTTTGCGCATTTAATTGAAATACGAAAAGATTAAAAAAGCAAACAATCAAGGGGGATAATCGATGCATAATTAAAAGAGGTATATTAAAAGAGACCCAAGTTTCACTTAGGTCTCTTTTGTAGGATGTTTTATTTTTTAGTTTTATCTTTCAAAGCTTGGACTTTCTTTTGAGCCTCCATCATTTGCTCATACTTTTCTTGCCAATTACTTTTTTTCTTTGGCGTCTTTCTTTTAACATCAATATCTGCTAAAATCTTATCATGATTAATGATCAATTTTTGAATCACTAATTGTAATAATAAAGTAACAATATTTGAAACAGTATAATACCATGTTAAAGCCGAAGGTAAACTATTGAAAATAAACAATAGCATGAATGGGAAGATATACGGCATGTACTTTAATGCTGGATTATCCTGTGTAGGAGTCATCGACATATTGTAGATAGAAGAGATGAACGTAGTCAAAACTGCTGTCAAAGTAAATAAACTAATATGACTTCCGAAACCTAATGGAACACTAAATGGTAAGGTAAAAATAGAATCGTAACTAGATAAATCCTGACTCCACAAAAAGGATTGACCTCTTAAGGCAATATTAGAGTTAAAGAAGCTATACAATGCAAAGAAAATAGGAATTTGAAGCAATGCTGGTATACAACCTCCTAAAGGATTCACACCCGCTTCTCTAAATAACTTCATTTGCTCCATTGCAAATGCTTGTTGGTCGTCCCCAGTCTTTTTCTTAATCTCATCTAATTCCGGCTTAAGCACTTTCATTTTAGCTGTGCTCAAGAAACTTGTATAAGTTAATGGAGAAGTAACCAAACGAATAAAGATGGTCAATAAAAATACAACCCATCCGTAATTTGTTACAAAGCCAGCAAAAAAGTCGAACACTGGCATAATGATATACTTATTGATTGGGCGAACAAAAGAATATAAGTCTCTTCCTAAATTCACAATCTTTTCCATCTCAGGAGCCTGTGATTTTAAAATTTGGAAATCACTTGGTCCAAAATATAATGACAATGGCATGGCTACATTTGAACCTGATAATTTAGTTTGAAACTGTGCTTGCAAAGAAGCTAATCCATTACTACTGTCAGTTTTACGTTGCCAATCAATTTTACCAGAATTAAAACCATCTTTATAAATCAATGTAGTCGAGAAAAATTGTTGAACTAAACCAACCCATTGAACAGGTTTTTCGAATTCTTTATTTGTATTACTTGAGATGTAATCAAATTCATTGCCTTCGGAAAAACAAATATTTGACATCTGACGCTCATAAGTAGTTGTTTTTTCTTGACCATAAGAGTGTACATCCCACAATACATTTATTTGATTATTAGTTAATAACTGATCTGCCCCATCCATAAGAATAGTCCAATCCACATTATATTTTCCTTTAGCTAATGCAAATTGATGCTTAATCGTTTTACCATTCGGTGCAGTCCAAGCATATTCTATTTTCTGAACGCCATTTTGATCTGTAGAACTATTCACCACTGGGAATAAAACCTGATTGATTTGAACCGTATTATTATTGCCTGCATTTACAGCGTAGGACAAAGAACTACTATCTCCTAATTGAACCAATTGTTTTTGTGAATTTGTATAGCCCTTTAATATAACACGAGCAACCTGTCCACCCTTATTGGTTAACTCTACTTTGATTAGATCATTCTCTAAAATAGCAATCTGCTCTTTTAAAGTATCATCAACCACTGCAACAGCAGTTGAATCTTTTTTTGTTGAATCAATTAATTGAATCGTTTTTAAAGCAGCAGCTTTTTCGGCAGTTGATTTCACCAATGCAACAGAATCATCAAATCTTTGTTTATATGCTGCAATTTCATTTTGTTGCTTACTGGTGTACCAAAAGTAAACAAAGAATAAACCTGCTAATAAAACAAACCCAATGACCGTATTTTTGTCCGTTTTCATACTTTTAAATTAATCTAAATAGATGGCGCAAAGGTATGTTTTTAAGAGCTATTTAGTACTGAATAGCCTCTAATTTGGGGGTAATATTGGGTCATTTTTAAGCTTTATTACAAATTCCTGCTGTATTTGCCCCCAGTTTGGTATAGTAAATTGGTAATATCCCCCAGACTACAATACTTTACTGCCTCCATAAGTATATCAAAAATATTTTCATTTTGAACAGCAGCTTGATGCAACAAGCTTAAATAATATTCAGCTTGATCCTTATGCCTATTTTTAAAATTGGCAAGGTTAGAAATCTGTAATTTTTTTTCTGCAGAAGAAGACCTAAAAACTGGACGTTTGTCATTGCTATTTTGGTCTGCCTCATCAATAAAGGTATTGACTCCAATAATAGGGATTTCGCCATGATGTTTTCTAGTTTCATACAACATACTCTCCTCTTGGATCTTTGAACGCTGATACATTCTTTCCATGGCACCTAATACGCCCCCTCTTGCATTAATTCTTTCTAATTCTTGCAATACCGCTTCTTCTACTAAGTCTGTTAATTCATTCATTAAGAAACTGCCTTGTTGTGCATTTTCAACCTTAGCCGTACCTAATTCTTTGTTAATAATTAACTGAATTGCTAAAGCCCTTCTAACGCTTTCTTTTGTAGGGGTAGTAATTGCCTCATCATAAGCATTGGTATGTAAGCTATTACATTGGTCATATATAGCATACAAAGCCTGTAAAGTGGTTCTAATATCATTAAAATCAATCTCTTGGGCATGTAAACTTCTACCACTTGTTTGGATATGGTATTTTAATTTTTGAGACCTTGAATTAGCATGGTATTTAAGCTTCATTGTTTGTGCCCATATCCTTCTTGCGACACGACCAATTACTGCATATTCAGGATCCATTCCATTGCTAAAGAAGAAACTGAAATTTGGAATAAAATCATCAATTGCTAAACCTCTATTTAAAAAATATTCAATGTAAGTAAATCCATTGGCCAAAGTAAATGCCAACTGCGTAATTGGGTTTGCTCCCGCTTCTGCAATATGATATCCCGAAATGGAGATGCTATAGAAATTTTTTACTTTTTGTTGTACAAAATAAGATTGCACATCCCCCATTAGTTTTAAAGCAAAATCAATTGAAAAAATACAAGTATTCTGAGCTTGATCCTCCTTTAAAATATCTGCTTGTAATGTACCACGAACATTTTGTAATACTTGACTCCTGATACGATTGTAAATTTTTACATCTAATACCTGATCACCACTTACGCCTAATAATTTTAGACCTAACCCATTGTGTTCGATGGATTGTTTTTTCAAGTCGTTAAAACCAGAATAAACAGGCTTTTCTTTGCCTTTTAAAATTTGATTTATTTTTTTATTTACAACTGGCCATAGTTTTTGTTCAGTGATATATTGTTCACAAGCCTGATCGATTGCTGCATTAAAAAACATAGCAAGAATGATCGCAGCTGGACCGTTAATGGTCATACTCACTGAACTTGTTGGATCATTCAAATTAATACCTGAATAAAGTTTTTTGATGTCATCCACAGATGCAATGTTCACACCTGCATTACCTATTTTCCCAAAAACATCCATTCTATTAGAAGGATCTTGGCCATATAAAGTCACACTATCAAAAGCAGTTGATAATCTTGTAGCAGGTTGACCTTTTGCTAAGAAATGAAAACGTTGATTGGTTTTTTCTGGACCACCCTCTCCAGCAAACATTCTTGTTGGATCTTCACCAGTTCGTTTTAAATCAAATACACCTGCAGTATAAGGATAATGTCCTGGTATATTTTCTTTCAATTGCCACTCCGCGATATCCCCCCAATCTTTAAAATTAGGTAGGTATACTTTTTGCAAAGACAAGCCAGACTCTGTTTTGAAACGCAATGGTTGTTGAATTTTTTTACCCCTTATTTCATACACTAATGCTTCTTGCTGGTATTTTGTTTTAATTGACTCCCATGCCTGAATAGATTTTTTTACACTTGGGTCAATTGCATCCGCAAGCTTATCCTTCTCTTCTTTTAAGATGGCTAATTTTTTAAGGTTGGGGTTTTGTAAAACTTGTTCATACGCATACCATTGAGAAGACAATTGTTTTTGTTCTTCAATCCAAACTTTATTTTTTTGTATCGTCTCTACAATTTCATTTAGATAATTAAAACGATTTAAAGGGATGGTTGGAGCTGTAACAGAAGTAGCGTCATAAGTTAGCGCATGCTTGATATTATTCCAACTCAATTGATGCTGTTTATTTACAGTCAAAATCAATTGATTGAATAATTGTTGCATACCAGGGTCATTGAACTTAGATGCAATCGTACCATAAACAGGTAGCTCACTTGGATCGGCATTAAATAAATGACGTGATCTTGCAAATTGCTTTTTCACATCTCTAATTGCATCTAATCCTCCAGATCGATCAAATTTATTGATACCAATGATTTGAGCATAATCAATCATATTGATTTTCTCTAATTGACTTGCTGCTCCAAACTCCGGAGTCATGATATACATTGGAACCGTCACATAATCTACAATGGATGCATCATTTTGTCCAACACCTGCAGTTTCAATGATAATGGCATCATAGCCAGCAGCCTTACATAAATAAATGACTTGCTCTAAAGAACTAGAAATAGACTGATGATCTGATCTTGTTGCAAGTGAACGCATAAATACATTCGGATGATGAATTGCATTCATTCTAATTCTATCTCCCAATAACGCACCACCTGTTTTTTTCTTTGTAGGATCAACCGATACAACAGCAATACTTAAATTTGGATTCGTTTGAACTAAATAATGGACCAATCTATCACAAACGGTAGATTTTCCTGCGCCACCCGTTCCAGTTAAACCAATGATAGGAATGTTTTTTGCAAGGACTTTTTTATCTTTTTTAATTTTCAAAATCCCATTTTGTAAAAGTGTAATATCTCTGGCTAATTTTCTTGGATCACATTTTTTATCAAAAGGTAGTTTTGGATATTTTGTGGTTTGATTAGATTTTAATTGAAAGTTTGCAAATGCAATTACCTCTCTTATCATACCCTCAATACCCATCGCAAGACCATCTTTTGGTAAATATATTTTAGAGATTCCTTTGGCATGAATAGTCGCTGCTTCCGAAGGCAAAATAGTTCCGCCACCTCCACCAACAATTTTTATATGTTGGTAGCCCGAATCATCTAATAATTTTCTGAGGTAGCTGAAAAATTCAATATGGCCTCCTTGGTAAGAAGTAATGGCGATTAATTGCACATCTTCTTCTATAGCCGCTTCTACTATTTCTTGAGCCGAACGATTATGACCTAAATGAATCACTTCTGCACCTTGTTCTTGCAACACACGGCGCATAATATTGATGGACGCATCAT
>CAZLKW010000043.1:0-3729 GCA_964560215.1 uncultured Sediminibacterium sp.
AGAGAATGGAGGGAAATTATAGTGTAAGAAGAATTTTGCATATTCTGCACTTGCAGCAGTCTCTTGCATTAACTCATCTAACTTAGTTCCTAAAGTAACTGTAGTTAAAGATTGAGTTTCGCCTCTTGTAAATAAAGAAGATCCGTGTGGTGTAGGTAATGGCCCAATTTCCATCGCTAAAGGACGTACTTCATCTAATTTACGACCGTCTAAACGGATACGGCTATCTACCATCATATCTCTAACCACTTCCCACTTAAGGTCTTCGTAATACTTTCCAGCTAATTTCTTTTGCAAGTCTGTAATCTCTGTTCCTAAATGCTCTATGATTTCTTTTTTCAATGCAGTAAATGCATCGCTTCTTTCGTGTTTTGCTGAACCTAATCTTGCGATCGCATCTACTTTTGCTTTTGCAAATGCATATACTTTTTCGCGGATCATTTCGTCTTGCTCAGGCTTTTTGTAATCGCGCACTTCTGTAATGCCAACGATTTTTCTTAATTCAGCTTGTGCTTTAATTTGCTTACGGATTGCTTCGTGTGCAATTTCTAAACACTGTACTAATTCTTCCTCAGAACATTCTTTCGCCTCACCTTCTACCATCATCAAGTTCTTTTCTGTAGCTGCAATGATGAATTCTAATTCACATTTAGCTAATTCAGATTTTGAAGGATTGATTACAAATTTGCCATCAATCTTCGCGATTCTAACTTCAGAAATAATCTCCTTAATAGGAATATTAGATACAGCTAATGCCGCAGATGCAGCTAAACATGCTAATGAATCAGGCATTACATTTTCATCGCTTGAAACCAATGAAATTAATACTTGCACATCGCATAAATAATCTTCTGGGAATAAAGGTCTTAACGCACGGTCAATTAAACGGCTAGTTAAGATCTCGTAATCATTTAAACGGGCTTCTCTCTTAAAGAAAGAACCTGGGATACGGCCTGCAGATGCAAACTTCTCTTGGTAATCTACGCTCAATGGAAAAAAGTCTTGTCCGTCTTTTGGATCTTTGTTGGCAACTACAGTTGCTAATAAAATACAATTGCCTTGTCTGATGGTAACTGCTCCGTCTGCTTGACGCGCTAATTTACCTGTCTCTATAAAAATTTCTTGACCAGGATTGATCTCGAATTTTACTGATTTTGGTTGTGATAACATTTTTAATTTTTTTGGTACGTATATAAACAACTAATCCCAACCGTAGTAGTACAGTTGGGACAGCTATTATAAGTAGTTCTTGATTATTTTCTTAAGCCTAATTTCTCAATTAGTGCGCGGTAACCAGTAAGGTTATGTTTTTGTAAATAAACCAATAAACGCTTACGCTGACCCACTAATTGCATTAAACCTCTTTGAGTTGAATGGTCTTTGTGGTTGGCCTTTAAGTGACCAGAAATGTGCGCGATACGTTGTGTCAATAAAGCAATTTGACCTTCAATTGAACCAGTGTTTGTTGCTTTACCACCAAATTCAGCAAAAATGCTTGCTTTTTTCTCTGTTGTTAAGTTAGACATTGTAGAACTTCTTTTATTGTAGTTAACAATTAACTACGGTTTTGTTTTGTTTATTTCGGCTGCAAAGATAGGGATAAAAGCGTTACTAAATCAATAGTTTAGTCAAATATTTCTACGTTTTTAGGGTATTTTGCCCTATTGAAAACGAATAGTTTGTCTTCTAAACTAGCTGTGTAGTTGATAGAAACAACTTTTACATCGGTAATATTGTTGCTTTTGTCCAAAATTATGGCATTGGCCAAGGCTGATTTTACCTTGTCAATCACTAAAGTTACCTTTTGGAACCCCTTTTTACGATCTATTGGGAATAATTCAATCGTCGCAGTAGCGGCATTTTGAGCTAATAATTTGAAATTGAAGTCTTTATCATAATTACCTTATAATAATTTTTGTGGACTTAAGGTTTGCTCAGTTTCAGCTAAACTTGATTTTGTAATGGTATTTAAACCATCAAAATTGAAAATTGAATTGCCATCACAAAGGATCTCTAGTTTCCCTTCGTTTAGCAAGTATTTCTCCCCTTTCATCTTTAACTGAATCAATTTTGTGCCTAAGGCCTTGCCTTTGTTGTTCTTTGAAACAAGTTGGATCTTTACTAAAATCCCTTTGGAAGCCTTCACTTTAGCGCCAACTTTATCCAAAATAGCTTTTGCATTTGGATCTTTTTGAGCAGAAAGGTTTAAAGATAATAAACTCAATAAACAGATAATAGCTATTCTCATAAAGGGATTATATGGTCTAAGAAATTGATTGTTTTGTTCTATTGGCAAAAATAGACATTAAGAATGGATTAGGAGAGGTTTTGTAAGAAATCATAGAGCTCTGCATCGGATTTATACAAAACTTCTCTTGGTTTACTGCCCTGGCTAGGTCCTACTATGCCGGCAGCTTCTAACTGATCCATCAGCCTTCCCGCTCTATTATAGCCTAATTTCATCCTTCTTTGTATGAATGAGGTAGATCCCACCTGCGCACTTACAATTAATTTAGCAGCATCCTCAAATAAGCTATCTCTATCGCCTGCATCAAAGCCAGATGTTTCTAGATCTTTTTCATCTATATACTCAGGTAATAAGAAAGCATCAGGATACCCTTTTTGTTCAGCTATAAAATTACATACTCGGTCTACTTCTGGCGTGTCTACAAAAGCACATTGCAAACGCGTTATCTCACCATTATAACTTACCAGCATATCTCCTTTACCAATCAATTGCTCTGCACCACCTGCATCCAAAATCGTTCGACTATCAATTTTACTTGATACTTTAAATGCGATACGTGCCGGGAAGTTCGCTTTAATGGTACCTGTAATAATATTGACAGATGGTCTTTGTGTTGCAATAATTAAGTGGATACCTACTGCGCGCGCTAACTGAGCTAAACGAGCAATTGGCATTTCTACTTCCTTACCCGCAGTCATGATTAAATCTGCAAACTCATCCACAACTAATACAATGAATGGTAAGTATTGATGTCCTTTTTCTGGATTTAATTTTCTTGATGTGAACTTCTCATTGTATTCCTTGATATTCCTACATCCAGCTTCTTTCAATAGATCATAACGATTGTCCATTTCAATACACAATGCATTCAGTGTATTGATAACTTTTTTAGTATCCGTAATAATCGCATCTTCTTCTCCTGGTAATTTTGCCAAGAAATGTTTTTCAATTACACGATATAAACTCAACTCTACTTTCTTAGGATCAACTAAGACAAATTTTAATTGAGAAGGATGTTTCTTATATAACAATGAAACTAATATTGCATTCAAACCTACAGACTTACCTTGACCCGTTGCACCTGCCATCAATAAATGCGGCATACTTGCCAAGTCGACAATGAAATTTTCGTTGTCAATTTTTTTACCAATCGCAATGGGCAATGAATGTTGACTTGTTTGAAATTTCTCACTTGCAAGCAAAGTTTTCATACTTACAATTGACTTGCGAATATTAGGCACTTCTATACCAATGGTGCCTTTACCAGGAATTGGAGCAATTATACGAATACCCAAAGCTGCTAAGCTAAGTGCAATATCGTCTTCCAAGTTCTTAATCCTACTAATACGAACACCAGGCGCAGGAACTATTTCATATAAAGTAACCGTTGGTCCAACTGTTGCTGAGATACGTTGAATCGCTATATCATAATTTTTTAAAGTTGCGATGATTTGATTTTTGTAAGTCTCCAGCTCTTCTGG
>CAZLKW010000043.1:3739-14100 GCA_964560215.1 uncultured Sediminibacterium sp.
ATCTTGTACAATTTTTTCAGAACCATGGGTCTCTAATAAATTAATGTGCGGGTATTTGTAATTTTTTAAGTCTAAGGTTGCATCATATTTTGTTGCAAGACTTCCGACTGCCGCAGCAACAGTTTCTTTAGGTACCTCTTTTATTTCTAAATCAAGGTCTTCTAATAATTCATCGTCAATATCAAGATCATCATCCTCTCCATCAGGCTCGGCTTCTCCATCGGATGCTACCGCATCCTCTTCTTCTTCTTCATCCTCATCCTCTTCTTCCTCATCCTCTTCTCCGTCCGCGTCTTCGCTATCTAATGGCGTTTTTTTTTCCGCCCCTTCCTCCTTTAATGATAATTCGTCTATAAATAACTTAGGCCCCAATTCTCCAAGTGATTCCGCCTCGGCTTCGTCGTCAGATTCAGGCATAATAACTGATATGCCTGAAGTGTTTTCCTTTAAGGTATTGCCTGAAGCAGCAGGTGTGACAGCTGGGGCAGGATTGTTTAAATCCCACTCTTGCTTTACTGCTTCTTCGGAATCCTCACTAATAAAAGTAGTGTCTTCAACTTTTTTCTTAGGAATTAAAAAATCAAAATTAGGAACATTGAAACTTGGATTAAACCTCCATATAAAATAACTAAATCCTGCAATAAATAAAATAGCGCCAGTTCCAAATCGACCTAACCATTTAATTAACCAACTACTGCTGTATTCACCTAACGCACCACCCCAAGAGAATGCAGTATCTGGCGTAAAATAGGCAAAGCAGGTACTTAATACTAATAACCCCACTAGTACATATCTAAAATTACGCCATAAGCTAAAAATAGGCTTCGTGAAAAATAAATTTACCCCTAAGACAAAAAAGAAGGTACAGAATAAATAAGCCGATAAACCAAATCCATTAAACATAATTTGGTAAGCAAAAAAAGCACCGATATAACCTAATAAATTATTTGCTTTCACATCCTGTAAAGCAAATAATTGTGTCCTCCACAATTGTACCATGTCTTGGTCTTCTTGCCAAGTAAATAAATAAGATGTGAAAGCGACAAAAAGAAGTAAACTGACTAATAAAGATACTAGTCCTAAAATCTTCATTGTACGTTCGTCTTTCACGACTTCAGACACAATGACGTCTGCTTCTTTATCAGGATTTAAATTCGGAGAATCTACCTTGGGTGTTGTTTTGCTTTTAAGCGAATTTGCCATGGGAACAAATATAAAAAGAATCTGCTACAAATCCGCTTTATTCATCCAAACAACCCTAGCCCAGCTAGCCCAGCCTAACATAAAACTTAGCCCACCCAAGGGCGTGATTGGACCAAGAACCATGGACCATTTTGTATCGGTCAAAGATAAGTATGCCAATCCATAAATTGAGCCGCAAAATAAGAAACTCCCGATGATAAAAAAATGTGCAGCAAGCCCGATCCCTTTATTTAAATTAAAATTGGATGCATTTTGTTGATAGTATAGAGCCAACATGATCAATGCCAATGCATGAATGATTTGGTATCTAACCCCTGTTTCGAAACTCTGTAATTTATCTGGTGTTAAGATGGCCTTTAATGCATGCGCACCAAAGGCGCCAAGTATCACTGCTGTTAATGCAAAGCCAATACCCCAAAATAAAATTTTACGATACATGTTTCTGAATTAACTTTTTGAGACCTGCTTCATTAATTTGGTCTGAACTCAGACGATAATGCGCTTGCTTGTAAAAAGGGTGACGCTCTACTAATTTTTGTTCCAAAAAATTAGCTAATTCTTGGTCTGAAAGATCCGCAATTAATGGACGAGTTGATTTTGAACCGGCTAATCTTTTTACAAGTACTTCTACAGATTCATCTAACCAAATCACCACACCTTCTTTTTTCATGAAATCCATATTCTCCTGAAAACAAGCGGTACCACCACCTGTTGCTACCACATACTTTTTCTTCTCTTTAAACCACTTTAAAATTTTAGCTTCTGCTTTTCTAAAATAAGCTTCGCCGTCTTCACTAAAAATTTCTGAGATGGTTTTTTCCTCATTCATTTCTATCAAAGCATCTAAGTCATAGCCAACAGATTTATTCCATTTTGCCAATTGCTTTAACCAATGAGACTTACCAGAACCCATCATCCCTATTAAAAAAATTCTCTCCGCTGCCATAATTTATTTAAATGCGTTAAATCCTGTCACATCCATTCCTGTAATTAGCAAATGAATGTCGTGTGTTCCTTCGTAAGTGACAACACTCTCTAAGTTCATCATATGACGCATCACTGAATATTCACCAGTGATACCCATCCCACCTAACATCTGTCTTGCATCTCTCGCAATATTGGTAGCGATTTCACAACTATTTCTTTTTGCCATACTAATTTGAGCAGCTGTAGCATGTCCTTGGTTCATTAAAACACCTAAACGCCATACCAATAATTGCGCCTTGGTAATTTCAGTCACCATCTCTGCTAACTTCTTTTGTTGTAATTGGAAGCCACCAATTGGTTTGCCAAATTGAATTCTCTCTTTGCTATACCTTAAAGCAGTATCATAACAATCCATTGCTGCACCAATTGCACCCCATGCAATACCAAATCTAGCTTTGCTTAAACAACCCAATGGGCCCTTTAAACCTTTTATATTTGGTAATATATTTTCCTTAGGCACTTTTACATTGTCAAAAACCAATTCTCCAGTTGCACTTGCGCGTAAACTCCATTTACCATGTGTGGTAGGTGTGGTAAATCCTTCCATTCCTCTTTCAACGATCAAACCAATGATTTCGCCTGCTTCATTCTTTGCCCAAACAACTGCAATTTGTGCGAAAGGCGCATTGCTAATCCACATTTTAGCACCATTCAAAATAACATGATCACCGGCGTCTTTGATATTCGTTAACATGCCAGAAGGATTAGATCCATGATCTGGTTCTGTTAAACCAAAACAACCCAACCACTCGCCTGAAGCTAATTTTGGAAGGTACTTTTGTCTTTGTGCTTCGTTACCATAAGCATGTATCGGAAACATAACTAAAGACCCTTGTACACTCGCCGTGCTTCTTACACCACTATCTCCTCTTTCCAATTCTTGCATCATCAATCCATAACTGATATAATCTAAGCCTCCGCCACCATATTCTGTCGGGACAGTTGGTCCAAAGCAACCAAGATCCCCTAATTGCTTAACGATTTGTTCTGGGAATTCTGCCTTTTGTGCATACTCCTCTATGATTGGTGATATTTCCGTTTTTACATAAGTTCTTACAGCATCTCTTACCATTAAATTTTCTTCTGACATCAATTCGTCTAATTGATAGTAATCTGGTGACTCAAACAAATCTGCTCTTACTGCCATGGTTGGTAAATTTAAATTATAATGATTAGAGCATAAAGGTAGTAGAAAGCGCTTAAAAAACTATATTTACAAGGCATTAATTCGCCCAAATTTGATATGAGAAAAATCATTACGCACTTAAGTTTTTATGTTCTCATTGCCATCCTTTTGGGTATTTTTCTCGGGGTGTACTTTCCAAAACAAGCAATTCTTTTAGAGCCACTTGCTAAAGGTTTTATTCAAGTCATTAAGCTATTTACTTATCCGATCATTTTTTTAACGGTCACCCTTGGTATTGCTAGTATGGGGGATTTAAAAAAAGTGGGCCGTATTGGCCTTGTTTCACTGGTTTATTTTGAAGTTGTAAGCACCCTCTCACTAGCACTTGGCGTGGTAGTTGCATTGTGGTTACAACCAGGCAAAATAGATAAGTCGAATTTACAAATGCAAGATCCAACTAAATATACCCAATCAACCAATTTTGATCTATGGGGCATCATTGCTAATAACTCCAATTTGCAAATTTTACTTTTAGCTATTATCGCTGGATTTGTGTTGAACTTTTTACCTAAAAGAGAAAATTATATTCATCAAATAGGAAGAGCAACGCATTATGTTTTCTTGGGTTTGAAATGGGTCATGTATTTAGCTCCAATTGGCGCCTTGGGCGGTATGTCTTATGCAATTGGTAAATACGGATTAGCCACATTGATACCCTTAGGTAAATTAATGGTGACCATGTATATGACAATGGCGTTGTTTGTATTTGTAATTCTTGGACTTATACTACGTTATTATAAATTGTCCATTTTTAAACTATTAAAGAATATAAAAGAAGAACTGCTTATTGTTTTCGCAACCTCTTCTTCAGAGCCTGCAATGCCTTCCTTGATGAATAAATTAGAAAAGATGGGTTGCTCAAAATCAGTAGTTGGACTAGTCGTACCAACAGGATATTCTTTTAATTTAGATGGTACATCCATCTACTTATCAATGGCGGTTATTTTTATTGCTCAATTGTATAATGTTGATTTAAGCACTTCTGAAATTGTGACTATGCTGCTTATCTTAATGCTCACTTCAAAGGGAGCTGCAGGTGTTACTGGAAGTGGATTTATTGTACTTGCTTCTACCCTTGCTACCATGCAAAAAATTCCCATAGAAGGTCTAGCCTTTTTATTAGGAGTAGATAAATTTATGAGTGAAGCCAGAGCGATCACAAATATTATTGGAAATAGTGCAGCAACTATTGTAATTGCAAAAACCGAAGGTGAAACTGTACGGCTTGATTAATCAGTTCAATCTAACTATTGATTTCTAACAATTGATTAAAGCCGTCACTTAATAGAGATTTAGTTAAGCTAATAATGCTTTCATCTCTTTTGCATAACCCTGAGCGGCAATAGCAGCATCTTCTGCAAAATTAGCACCACTGCTTGCAAATATGACAGCCCTGCTTGCATTGATTAATAAACCCACCGAATCATTCTTGCCATATTTCGTTACATCTTCTAAGCTACCTCCCTGTGCCCCCACGCCAGGTACCAATAAAAAATGTGCAGGTATGATTTTTCTGATAGTTTCAAAGTCATTGGCTTTTGTAGCACCCACCACAAACATTAATTGTTCAGGTGTGCCCCAACTTGCTACTTGTTCTAAAACAGATTCGTATAAAAATTGTCCGTTAGCTAATTTTTGTTGTTCAAAATTTTGACTACCAGGATTAGATGTTAAACCCAAAACGATTGTCCATTTATTAGAATAAGCTAAAAATGGATCAATACTGTCTTTCCCCATATAGGGTGCAACCGTGATTGCATCGAATGGCAGTGTTTCAAAAAAAGTTTTTGCATATTGAGCCGATGTATTTCCTATATCGCCTCTTTTAGCATCCGCAATGGTAAAATGTGTTTTTGGAATATGTGCCAAAGTTGCTTCCATTGCTTCCCATCCTGCTATTCCTTGTGATTCATAAAACGCCGTATTAATTTTATAACTCACACAGTACTCTGCTGTCGCATCAATGATTGCTTTATTAAATGCAATCACACCCGCTTTATTTTTTGGCAAACCTGTAGGAAGTTTTTCAATATCTGTATCCAATCCAACACATAGGTAAGATTGCTTTGCTTTGATTTGGTCTACAAGAAATTGTTTTGTCATGAATTATTATTTTTTGAAAACAGGTGTAATGATTGATTCGAAAAATTATTTAGCAGTCTTAGTTTTAACAAATACTAGATACCCCCATGCTGGCATATTTAAAGAACCAACACCTGTATTTATTTTTTTGGTAAACAACTCTTCGAATTTAACGCTTGAAGCTACCCCATCTACTTTAACTACTTGAGCTTGATTTGATAAATTCAATACCACTACCACATGATCATCACCATTCGTTCTTTCATAAGCCATCACATTACCTGGAGCACTCACAGACAATCTTTTAAAATTCGCAGTCTCGCTAAATGCTGTATTAGACTTTCTTAATTTTAATAGTGCTGTATAAAAATTTGCACGCTCATACTTCTTAAATTCAATACTGTCTTTTTCAAAAAACGCCAATGGTCTTAATACCGGCTCTTCTTGACCACTATAAATTAAAGGCATCGTTCTATTATAAGTTTGTGTGAATACCGCAAATGGCGCATGACTTGCTCCTGGCATCGTAGCATAGTCTGCTTTGTTCCAAGAGTTTTCATCATGGTTACTCGTAAAATACAATCGATGTGCTCCTTTGATAAAATCAGTTTCAATTTTATTCAATACAGTATCTAACGCTAATACATTCTTCTTGCCCGCTGCAATATCATTCAATACATGAAACTCTGTCCATGTATAAGTTGCATCAAAACCAGTCTCATGCAATTTGGCATCATCTGCTTCTGCTAATAGATAAATATCTCTGATAGATTTTAATGCCGGGATACACTTATTCCAAAAACTATAAGGTACACCCCATGCCACATCCACTCTGAACCCATCAATCTTTGTTGCATTTAACCAATACTTCATTGTATTGATCATGCTATCTTGCATCACTAAATTTTTAAAATTCAATTCTCTAGTATCAGACCAATCTGCCGTATAGGTAGGTTTGCCTGTTGAATCCGTTTCATAAAAGTCTGGATGGTTCTTTAACCATGGATGGTCTGCACCAGAATGGTTAGGTACATAATCAATCAAAACTTTCATACCCAAAGCATGCGCTTGATCTACCACTTGATTAAAATCGGAAAGCGTTCCAAATTCAGGATTGACATCCGTATAACTAGCCACTGCATAATAAGAACCCAAGCTACCTTTTCTTCCTTCTTTTGAAATAGGTTGGATAGGCATAAACCATATTGTTTGCACCCCCATTTTTTGTAATCTAGGTAAATGCTTTGCAAAAGCTTTAAAAGTGCCCTCCTTTGTATATTGTCGGATATTCACTTCATATATATTGCCCTGTTGCATAAATGCAGGGTGTTTTTGTTGTCCAATGCCTGCTGTGGCCATCAATAAACCAACCAATAAGAGTAAATTTTTCATGTGTTTGCTTTATGCTCCAAAAATACTACCTAAAGATGTAACTTTGGCTATGCAAGTACAAAAATTAAAATACCTGTTATTAGCCTTCTTATTTTGGCAATGCACCCCATCTGATCAATATGAAATTGCCGATAATCCACTTGATGGTGGTAGGTATTTCATTGAAAACTGCATGCAGGGTAATTTTAAAAAAGCCAAATTCTACGTTTTTGAAGATGCCGAGAACCTCGCCTTATTTGAAAAAATGGCTACAAACTACTTTGCCTTGGATAAAGAAGGACGTCAACAAATAAGACTTGCATCCATCCAAATCAATGAAATAAGTGCTGTTGACAGCACTGTTACCATCATGAATTACCAGAATTCTTTTGACAATAAGGTCCATAAGCTTAAAATTATGGAAACCCCTAATGGATGGAAAGTGGATCTAAAATATACCTACGGACCAAATTTATAGTTCAAAAATAAGAATTATTGTATATTTGCAGCAGCATTAAAAAATTTAAAACAAAGCATCAAATGGAAGCACAAACTAACACGAAAAAATATTGGGCATTATTCTTTTTATGGTTCGCTATTTTAGTGGTTTTATTATTCGTTTACAGAGAATTTTTCTGGTTAGCACTTCCAGGTACAATTACCTATTTTGCAAAAGCAATGAGATTATTCTAAAAATATATTTCTACTAAAAAAGCCGCTCGAATCTTCGAGCGGCTTTTTTATTTATTGATAGACTATTTTAAAACCGAGAGCGCAGCATCTAAGTAGGAATAAATTTCAGGCTGATGATGGTGGATTGGTTTTACAGGCTTTGTCTCCCCTAATCTAACGACCACCGCGTTTTTTTCTTTAATGGCAAATACATATTGCCCGAACAAACCATTTTGAAAAGGGATAGTCATCCCCTTGTGTTCTATAATCCAATATTGATAGCCATAAAAATCCACCGGATTATCAGACTCTGTTCTGTCCTTTAAATAAGTCGCAGGCGAAGTTGCTTTGAAGATATAATTGGAATCTACAATTTGCTTTCCGCCCCAAGCACCTTTGTTTAAAATCAATTGACCAAATCGTGCATAGTCCCTTGCCACACCATTAAAACAACAAAAAGCTTTTTCATGTTCTTGATCTCCATCTAATAACCATAGTGCATCAACTTCTGCACCCATTGGTTGTAAAAACTTTTCAGAAACTAAATTAGAAATATTATCTCCAAATGCTTTTTCAACAACCAATCCTAAAACTTGGGTGTCACCACTTCTGTATTCCCAATAAGCACCTGCAGGTTCTTTAAATGTCATTTTATTCACCATATAATTTTCGTTATCTCCATAATAACCGTAGGCATTCATACTAAAATAACTTTTATCTGATTCTTTATAATTGGTGCCCGAGCTCATGGTTAATAAATCAACGATCCTCACTTTACTTAAGTTTCCTTCTTTAAAATGTGGCACATAATTACCAACGGGTTCTTCTATAGATTTTATTTTTCCTTCTTGAACTGCGATACCAATCAATAAGGATATAATACTTTTGGCAGCAGAAAAAGAGCCACTCAAAGTTTTTGAATTATACCCGTCAAAATATTTTTCATACATAATCTTCCCATTTTGGATGACTAAAAATGCATGGGTGTCATTCGTATCTAATGCAAGCATTAAAGAGTCTGGCATAACTGGTTTATTGTAAGCGCTATCCAAATCCCAGAATTGGGGAGTGGTTGCAGCTTTAACAAGTCTAGTTGGATGGGTCTTATAGTCATGGATCGAATGCTTACCCCATTTTGCAAAATTTCTTAAATGTGCAAATGGTGGTGTATATGCTAGACCAATCGTTAGAACGATCAATGCAATAAATCCGTAGAATATTTTCTTTATCATAATTCAATTAATTAATAACTAATTTAAATAACAATTCTTACTTTTAAGTTTCCTTGTTTAAACTTGATCTAAATTATAATATAATATGTCTTTATCGCAATCATTTGATGAAATAATTGAAAAAAGAAGGTCTAATAGAAAATTCGACCCAAATGTGGAAGTGCCTAATGAAGTGATTAAAAGAAGCTTAGAAAGAGCAATTCTATCCCCAAACAGCAGTAACATGCAGTTATGGGAATTTTATTGGATTCAAGACCCATCTTTACAAAAAGACTTTCACGAATATTGTTTAAACCAAAATGCAGCAAAAACTGCCAAACAAATGGTGGTATTTGTAACACGTCAAGACCACTGGAAGCAAAGAGTTCAATGGCATTTAGACATCATTAAAAAAGGCATCACTGGTGAAACTACTCCAAGTCAAGATAAACTAATGACCTACTATGGTAAATTAATGCCATTGGCTTATGGAACGGATCAATTTGGTTTTTTGAGTTTATTAAGAAGAAGTTTAAGTGGATTGATTGGCGCATTCAGACCAATGACTAGAATGAAAGGCAGAGCAGATCAAAGAATTACTGTTCATAAATCTTGTGCTTTAGCAGCTCAAACATTTATGTTGTCCATCGCAGCTGAAGGCTTTGAATCCTGTCCTATGGAGGGCTTCGATGCAGTGAGGGTAAAACAAGCTTTAGGACTTCCAAAAATGGCCGAAGTGAATATGATTATAAGTGTTGGTAAAGGAACTGAAGCGGGCATTTGGGGAGAAAGACGCCGTGTTCCTTTTGAAGAAGTCGTGATTATTAAATAAAACATTTTATCGCATAAAAAAGCCGCAATCAAAACTGCGGCTTTTTTTATTCTAGAAATCTCGATTTAAAAAAATATTAATCAATTATCAAAAAATGAATCAACATAAATGCAATTTATTTTTTTGCTGGAGTAATAATAATATTTCTATATTCTATAGGACCATGATCCCCTTGTAACATGATTGGGCCTGGAGCACCTTCATTACTATCAAGCGCACCACCTGTGATTCCTGGAATTTCTTGTTTGAATATAATGGTCTTGCCATTAGCAACCACCGTAACCATTCTACCAACAAGAGTGACATCATAGGATTGCCACTCACCTGGTGCTTTTGCCATATTTTCCCATGGGTCAATAAATCCGTATATACCCCCAAAGTATACATTCTGTGGCTCTTTACCTTGATTGTCTTCGATTTGAATTTCATAACGGCCTCTTAAGTACACGCCGCTATTACTTCCTTTTGGATACCTAAACTCAATGTGCAATTTAAAATCTTCGAAAGTGCTAACAGTCTTAATATTATTTCCTGACTTAGGACTCGTTAATACCCCATTGATATTTTGCCATTGATTGTTTTTACCTGTTGCTTCCCAACCCGTTAAATCGGTTTTATTTAATAGTTGAATAGGCTTGTCCCATTGAACTTCTTTCAAACTATTTAACCTGGGTGCACGCACACCTGACCAAGTATACTTTTGACCATAAGGAGCCACCATGGTACCTTTTAATTGATCCCCTTCTAATACGCCCTCTACCTCTAAATTATTTTCTGTTCTATCCCATTGTGGCGGAATCGTAAAACTCAATTTTCC
>CAZLKW010000044.1:0-13965 GCA_964560215.1 uncultured Sediminibacterium sp.
CTCTACCTAGCAACTTTACTTTACCTTTTACCTTCCTTTGTAAAGTGGCCGTGTTTTCAAAAAACATAAAGCATTCTCACGCTATTAGGCGAGTTATATGTTTTATTAAAAGTTGCTATTCGTGAACAAAGATTTAATTATTAATAGTTCTCCTGATGGGGTTGAAATTGCCTTATTAGAAGACAAGAAATTAGTAGAAATTCACAACGAGAAAATAGATGCCCGCTTTGCTGTGGGTGATTTATATCTCGGGAAAGTGAAGAAAATTATACCAGGCCTAAATGCGGCATTTGTGGATGTGGGTTTTGAAAAAGATGCGTTCTTGCATTATACAGACTTAAGTCCTTATGTAAAATCAATTATAAAATACACGCAGGACGCGATGAATGATCAAAATAATCAATTTGATTTTTCAAAATTTGAGTCTGCTCCTGAAATTGTTAAAACAGGTAAAATCAGTGAGGTATTAAATGGCAAGCCAAACATACTAGTACAGATTTTAAAAGAACCAATTGCTGCAAAAGGACCAAGATTAACTTGTGAAATCTCTCTTGCAGGTCGTTTTGTTGTACTTACTCCTTTCAATGAAATTGTGGCTGTTTCTAAGAAAATCCATTCTTCTGAAGAACGTAAACGTCTTCAAAAAATGATGGAATCAATCCGTCCAAAAAACTTTGGCGTGATTGTAAGAACAGCTGCTGAAGGTAAATCTACGGCAGAGTTACATGAGGACTTACTTACTTTAGAAGCCAACTGGAAAAATATCCAGTCTAATTTAAAAGGCGCAGTACCTCCAACCCGTATCATGAATGAAGAAAGTAAAACGACAAGCATCTTAAGGGATCTTTTAAACGAAGATTTCAATAAAATTGTAGTGAACGACAAGAAAATTTATGATATTACTTTAAGCTATTTACAAAGAATCGCTCCGCATAAATCCAATATCATCAGTTTACACACAGGAGATATTGAAATTTTTGACCAATATGGCATCACTAAGCAAGTGAAGTCTTCCTTTGGTAAAACAATTAATTTAAATAGCGGCGCCTATTTGATTATTGAACATACCGAAGCTTTGCACGTAGTGGACGTTAATAGCGGCTTTAAGAGCGTTGGCAATAACCAAGAGGAAAATGCCTTACAAACTAATTTGGAAGCTGCAGAAGAGATTGCTAGGCAATTAAGACTAAGAGATATCGGAGGCATCATTGTCATTGACTTCATTGACATGAAATTACCAGAACATAAGAAAAAGGTACAAGAAGCTTTGGAAGGTTTTATGAAAACAGATAGGGCAAGACATTCTATACTACCTATTTCAAAATTCGGCCTTTTACAAGCAACCAGACAAAGAATTAGACCAGAAGTGAATATCAATACATCGGAAGATTGTCCGGCTTGCTCTGGTACAGGCAAAATCACTGCGACTTTGTTATTAGAAGATGAAATGGAGAAGAAATTGGCTTATTTGGCCACACACGGTCACAAAAAGTTGACTTTGTTGGTTCACCCTATTATTCATTCGCATCTTACAAAGGGCTTCTTTACTAGCATTATTAAGCGTTGGAAAAAGAAATACAAATTGAAATTACAATCTCAAGCTTCTAATACGAGTCACTTGGTGGAATACAAATTCCTAGATGACCAAATGGAAGAAATTAAATTGTAGACCTTCAATAGGTATTGAAAACCCTACTAGTATTTCAGAACTTAGATAAAATATTTCGCACAAAAAAAGCCCCCGAAAAATCGGGGGCTTTTTTTATATCAACCTATATAGATTAATAACCTTCGTTTTGAACTAATTGCTTGTTCACATCCATCTCTCTTTGAGGGATAGGTAAAATTAACTTTGGAGAGTTCCAAGCTGTAGTAGCAATAGATCTTTTAAGTCTTTGAGACTCAAATAAGTTATTTCCTTCAAAAGCTAATTCTGCGGCTCTTTCCTTTAAGATTGATTCTAAAGAAACTGTTGTCAAGTTTGCAAGTCCTGCTCTTTTTCTGATCAGGTTTATATCTGCAAGAGGCTCGGCACCAACTGTACTATTATTTCTGAAATTAGCTTCTGCTCTAGTTAAATACATTTCAGCTAAGCGAATTACAGGAACATCACCAAAACGGTCCAAATGCTTCAATGTGTATCTACTTGCACTAGAAGTACCTGTAAAGAAAGCTCCTCTTAAGTCGCCTGCTTCATAAATACTCAAATGTGTATTTTGAATTCTCATGTCACGACGACCAGCAGAACCAGGAAAAGCGCCCAAAGGTGCACCATAATAGGTATTGAAAGAGTTCGCTCCGTCTTGATTTGTTACTTTAATATAGAATACATATTCATTTGGAGTTACGCCGCCAAAATTAATGTATGTAAACCAGTTGTTTTTGAATTCCGGAGTTAGTGTTTTGCCACTTCCCGCAATGACTCTATTTGCAGCAGCTGCAGCTTCAGTGTAATTACCTAACATTAAATAAACTCTAGATAATTGTGCAGCAGCAGCCCATTTTGTTGCAAATTTTGTATTAGTAGAAGGCATCAATGATTCAGCTTTGATTAAATCAGCAATAACTTGATCATACACAGCTTTCACTGTAGCTCTAGCTGCATAATCTGATTCTTTGATAGGCGCTTTTGTTGCTGTCAAAATTAATGGTACACCTAAGTTAGTAGCATAATCTCCATCACCTACAGGCTTTGCATACAATTTTAATAATTCAAAATACATTGAAGCTCTTAAAAATAATGCTTGACCTTCTACTGAATTTTTTCTAGTAGTAGATGAAGTTACTTTACTTACGTTTTCTAATACGTTATTTGATACATTGATCGTATTGTAAGCAGCGCTCCAAGTAGATGCTGCAAAAGAATTATTTGCAGTCATTAAAGTATTATAAGCGTCATTCAATGCGGCAAATGTTCCTCTGAAAGCAATGTTTGTTTTATTTCCAATCAAGTCATTAAGGATCATCATGTCGCCACCATAAGCTGACGCACTAGATACTGCATCATAAGCACCCACTAAGGTACCAGACACATCACTCTCGGTTAATAAAGCTTTATCTTCTGATAAAGTTTGATAAGGTTGTACATCAAGCTTTTTTTCACATCCGATTGCAATCATACCAACAGCAATAGTAGCGAAAATTGAGCCTTTGATGTTTAAATTAAATATTTTCATAAAATTGATTGTTAAAAGTTTAGAAACTAATGTTTACACCAACCAAGAAAGTTCTTGGCTGAGGCGGTGTATAAAAATCATTGCCTTTTGCAATATTAGAATCAAATGAATCTGCGTTCACCTCAGGATCCCAATAAGGATACTTAGTAATTGTCAACAAGTTTTGTCCAGAAACATAGATTCTTAATTTATCAATTTTGTATTTAGACAGCTGCTTTGAATTAAATGTGTATCCAAGAGATGCTGTTCTTAAACGAATGTATGAACCATCAACAATATATCTGCTACTTGCTTGAGAACCGTTTACAGTGTACAATCTTACTTGAGGAATGTTAGTAACATCTCCTGGTTTCTGCCAGCGACCCAATTGGTCTGCAGTGTTGTTATCTTCATACAACATACTAGCAGATGAGTAACGGCCCATACCGTAGATGTTATTCTGATTTCCAGCAACACCATTGAAGAAAATAGTTGCATCAAATCCTTTGAATGAGAAATTATTTGTCAAACCAAAAATTACATCTGGATTTGGATCACCTGCAACAATTCTTTGTGCCTCGTTATAGTTGTTTGTAGTTGTTCTGTCAATGCTACCATCTGCATTTTTTGTATTCTTAAAGAACAATGCATCTCCATTTTCTTTATCAACACCAGCAAATTCTGGCGTGAAGAACACACCAATTGGATAACCTTCCACAACTCTATTCATACTACTAACTCCGCCTTCAATCACTTGACCTTGGATATCAGTTACCTTGCCCTTGTTCAATGCAATATTGAAGCTTGTGTTCCACTTGAATGCACCTACTGTGTTTTGAGTATTCAAGACAAACTCAAAACCTTTATTTTCTAATGCACCTAAGTTTTTAACAACAGAATTAAAACCAGTCGTTGCCGGCACATTCACATTTAATAATAGATCCGTTGTATTTTTTACGTAATAGTCAACTTCACCCGTAATTCTATTGTTGAAGAATCCGAAATCAAACCCGGCATCAAACTGTGCAGTAGTTTCCCATTGAAGACGACTATTTGCTAATTGAGTAGGACGTTGGCCACCTGTACCAGTATAACCAGCACCACCTGTATATAGACCTAATTGAGGGAAGTTGCCTATTTCCGCGTTACCTACTATACCATAAGAAGCTCTTGCTTTTAAGAAACTCAATACTTCAACATTTTTCAAGAAAGACTCGTTAGTCATAATCCAACCAGCAGATACTGCTGGGAAGAAACCTGATCTTGAATCTTTACCAAATCTTGAAGATTGATCAATACGACCACTAGCTGCAATGATATATTTTTCATCAAATATGTAGTTAGTTCTTAAGAAATAAGATAAGAATCTAAAATCAGATTGAGATGAACTACCGCCAGTTTTATTTGCAGCACTTGCAATCTTTTGATAAGAGTTAGAAGGAAAATCAGTTCCTTCAGTGAAATTAAATCTTGATTGAGATTGTTGGTATTGCATACCTACAGTCGCACCAAAGTTGTGTACACCAGCTACTTTTGTATAATTAAAATAACTGTTGGTGTTATAATTTGTAATGAAAGCTCCTGTGTTAGTACCTAAGCCATTTGTTGCTCTTGTTTGGTTCTTGATTGTTTCTGATCTAAAATAGCTTTCTTCATTTTGGCTTAAATAATCCAAGCCGAACTCAGTTTGGAAAGTTAAACCAGGCAATAACTTAGCCTTTAAATAGGTGTTACCAAAAGTTCTGAAAACTTCCTGAGCAAAAGAACCATATTTAACAGACAATACTGGGTTGTAATACAATGGAATATTTAAATCTCCCGGAGGCGTACCAGCATCTAAACCAGTAGTTGGATCAATGAATGGAGTCATTGGCATCAAAGCTACTGCCTGTAATGGGTTTGAAAATGCGTTGTCATCTGGAAGACGCTTATTGTAAGTTCTTGATAAGCTCAAAGAAACACCCAAATCTAACCAATTGTTAGCTTGTTGGTCTACGTTTAAACGTCCTGTAGTTCTTGTTATTTCATTTCCAATGATTGTACCGCCTTGCTCTAAATGTTGCATAGAGCTAAAAAACTTAGTCTTATCATTACCACCTCTAATTTGTAAATCAGCTTGACGGTAATGTCCTTTTTGAAATACACGGTCTTGCCAATCGTATGTTTTAGAAGGATCTTTAGACCACTCTCCATAACTATAATAATCCATTACATCATTCTTAACATAACTTGTCCAACTATATGGATCATCATAAGCTGTTCCATCAGCATCGTCATTATATTTAGCACCTTCCAAAATTAATTCAGCATATTGAGTAGAATTCAACATTGGTAAACGCTTAGTTGCTTCAGAATATCCTGTTTGCAGGTTGAAAGTAACTTGTGCCTTACCTGACTTTCCTCTTTTTGTTGTAATTAAAACTACACCATTTGCAGCTCGAGATCCGTAGATCGCACCTGCAGAGGCGTCTTTTAAAACTTCGATAGACTCAATATCATTTGGGTTGATATCAGTCAAAGGATTCATATCACCGCCATAAGAACTATTGTCATTAGCTGTTACAGGAACACCATCTAAAACGTACAATGGTTGGCTAGATGCAGAGATAGATGAATTACCTCTAACTCTTACAGTGACTGCCTGGCCTAATTTACCAGACTGGCTGTTAACGAATACACCCGCAGCCTTACCTTGTAAAGCAGCGTCCACACTTGGTGTTGGCATGTACTCGATATCTTTACCTTTTACGCGCGCAATATTACCAGTTAACTCTTTTTTAATCAATGACCCACCAAAACCTGTTACAACCACTTCTGAAAGTGATTTAACATCAGCTTTAAGGACAATTAAAAAAGATTTAGCATTGGTAGAAACCTGACGGCTTTCATATCCAATTGCGATCACTTCTAATACTTTGTTTGCTTGTACTGAAATAGTGAAATTACCTTGAGCATCAGAGTTTACACCTGATTTAGATCCTTTTACAAGTACACTTGCACCTGCAATTGGGGCACCAGACTCATCGGTAACCTTACCATTTACTGTTGTGTTTTGAGCTATTGCAACTCCAATCATAAGAAAGGATGCAAGAAAACTCAATAGAAAAAATTTTTTCATCATAGAATTTAATTTTTTGAAAAAACCATATTTGATTGAATTGCAATTTAACAAATTTTTAGACTTTTTAAGCTTTTGTTAAGTTTTATTCCAAAATTTTAGTGAATAAGTCTTCAAAACAGCATAAACTAACAGATGTAATTTTTCTTAATATGTGTTTTTTAAGTCAAATCTGTTCAAATTCGGCAATTACCTGCTTTCAAAAATGAGAATCCAAGTATCTTTACCCTATGAGTAAGTCAAAATCAGCCTTTTTTTGTACAAATTGTGGTTATGAGTCTGCAAAATGGGCAGGTAAATGCCCAGCCTGTAATGAATGGAATAGCTTTACAGAGGAAGTCATTGACAAAGGCAAAGGCAATACCCCAACTTGGGAGGACTATGCGACTACTCAAAAAGGGACCGAGGTAATCGCCATCAATGAAGTTCAAAGTCAATCAGAAAAACGCATTGATAGTTCAGATCCAGAATTGAATCGAGTTTTAGGAGGTGGAATTGTTTTAGGTTCTATTGTTCTAGTAGCTGGCGAACCAGGCATTGGAAAAAGTACATTGTTTTTACAACAAGGTTTGATGATGAAAGATCAAACAGTTTTATATATCAGTGGTGAAGAAAGTATTCAGCAAATTAAAATGCGAGCGGACAGATTGAGTTTAGAAAATGATCATTTTTATTTATTAACTGAAACGCATACACAAGCCATTTTTAAATCCATTAAAAAATTAAAACCTACTGTGGTGATCGTAGATTCAATACAAACATTGGAGTCTAATTTAATTGATGCAGCTGCAGGAAGTATTTCTCAAATAAAACAAACAGCTGCAGAGTTTCAAAGATTTGCAAAAGAAACCGGCACACCCGTTTTTTTAATTGGACATATTACTAAAGAAGGTTCTATTGCAGGTCCGAAAATTTTAGAACATATGGTGGACACCGTTTTACAATTTGAAGGTGATCGTCATTATGCTTATAGGATGTTACGTACCTTAAAAAATAGATTTGGTAGCACAAGTGAATTAGGTATATATGAAATGACTGGCACAGGAATGAAAGTAGTGACCAATCCATCTGCCTTTTTGATTGCACAAAGAAATGACGCATTAAGTGGAAGTACGATTGCAGCTGCGATGGAAGGCATGCGTCCATTGTTGATAGAAGTGCAGGCATTGGTTACACAAAGTGTATATGGCACACCACAAAGAACAGTTACTGGATTTGATTTAAGAAGATTACAACTACTACTTGCTGTACTTGAAAAGCGTGGTGGTTTTGCATTTGGGATGAAAGATGTATTTGTAAATATTGCAGGTGGTCTAAAAATAGAAGACCCTTCATTGGACCTTGCAGTTATTCTTGCATTGCTTTCTTCCTATGAAGATATTCCATTGCCACAAGGCATTTGTTTTGCAGGTGAAGTAGGATTAAATGGAGAAATTCGAGCAGTAAATAGAATACAACAACGTATAGCAGAAGCAGAAAAATTAGGTTTTGAAAAAATAATTATTTCTGGTTTCAATAGCAAAGGCATTGATACAAAAAAACATGGCATTGAAGTTATTCCAGTTGAAAGAGTAGATGAAGCTTATCGCTTATTCTTCTAGTCTTGAAACCCTATGCTATTCTGAAAGATTATTTAAATGGACTCCTACATTTATTTTATCCGCAAATTTGTTTTGGTTGTGGCACTGATACATTAGATCAATCCATGCCATTATGTAATGCATGTATAAAAGCATTGCCCTACACTGAATTTTTTAGCATCGAAGAAAACCCTGTTGAAAAAATATTTTGGGGAAGGGTGCAAGTGCAATCGGCCGGTGCACTTTTATTTTTTACAAAAGATAGTCTTGTGCAAACTTTAATGGCACAATTAAAATACCACCATAATAAAAAAGTGGGCATCTTGTTTGGACAATTAATTGGAGTTGCAATCATCACAGCAACAGGTTTTAAAACAATTGACCTACTCGTTCCAATTCCAATTCGAAAAAAAAAGTTAAATGCAAGGGGTTATAATCAAAGTCAGGTTATTTGCAGGGGGATTGAGCAAATTTGCAAAATACCTATAGGTGCTAATTTAAGTAAGAAAAGATCAACATCTACCCAAACGAAAAAAGATAGAAATTCAAGGCTACAGTCCATTCCAGATTTATTTAGATTAACTCATCCTGAAAAATTGAAAGGAAAGCATATTTTGATTGTGGACGATGTGCTCACCACAGGCGCAACAATAGAAGCCGCTGTACATAGTTTAAGTACTGCAGAACCCGCTTCTATTTCTATTGCTGTTGTCGCCTATACCCTTTAGTCAACTTTTTGTTCCAATTCTTGTTATATTTAATTATTAATCAATAATTCATTTTTTATGAAAACTATATTAAGTATCCTATTTCTTACTTTCGGCCTATTTTCAAATGCGCAAAGTATTCACAGCTTCAAAGTAAAAAGCATCGATGGCGGTCAGATTGATTTTGCAAAATACAAAGGCAAAAAGATTATGGTGGTGAATACGGCAAGTAAATGCGGTTATACCCCACAGTATGAGTCTTTACAAAAAGTATACAGCCAATACAAAGATAAATTAGTGATTATCGGCTTCCCTTGCAATCAATTTGGAGGACAAGAGCCAGGCTCTAACGAAGAGATTGTTGATTTTTGTCAAAAGAATTATGGTGTGACTTTTCCATTAGCAGACAAAGTTGACGTAAAAGGCGGCACCCAATCAGCAATTTACCAATGGCTAACTCAGAAAGCAAAAAATGGGGTTTTAGACGCGACTATCAAATGGAATTTCAATAAATTTTTATTGGATGAAAATGGAAAAATGTTGGCTTATTTCCCAAGCAATGTGAAGCCGGATAATGATGCCATTTTGACCTACTTAAAATAAGAAGCTTACCTAAGTAAATACTATCTTCGCTGCATGTTATTGCGCGAAGTCATCGGACAAGAAAAACTAAAGCACCAATTAGTAGAAATGGTTCAACACCAAAGATTGAGCCATGCCCTATTATTTGTTGGGCCAGAAGGATCTGGAGCACTTCCCCTTGCGATTGCATTTGCACAATATTTAGTTAGCTCACCCGCTACAACCAACGAAGTAGCAGATCTCTTTGCAGACCCAGATGCCTTGGCAAAGCAAGTACATCGTTTCAATGACCCAGATGCTATTGCCGATTTACCTGCCTACCAACGCGCAAATCAATTAATGCATCCTGACCTGCATTTTTCTTTTCCTACTATTACAGCAGAAAAATCTGGCTCAAAAAATCTGAGTTCCAATTTTATAGAAGAGTGGAGGGAATTTGTAAAAAGCTACCCTTACGGCAATGTATTTGACTGGCTGCAATTCATAAAAGCAGAAAATAAACAAGGAAATATTAGCGCAGATGAATGTGCTGAAATTATCAAGAAATTGAATTTTAAAAGTTTTGAAAGTCCTTTCAAAGTATTAGTGATGTGGATGCCTGAGTATTTAGGCAAAGAAGGCAATAAACTTTTGAAATTAATGGAAGAGCCTCCTGCTGATACCATCTTTTTATTAGTAGCCAATTCAGAAGAGCAAATTCTGCCTACTATCCTAAGCCGTTGTCAGTTTATTAAGGTACCAAGACTAGCCAATGTCGAAATTGCAACCGCACTAGAATCTAGGGCCAATTTAAACCCAGAAAAAGCGCAGCTAATTGCAGCAATGTCTGATGGCAACTATAGAGAAGCACTCCATTTAGTTCAACATAGCGATACCGATTTCTTAGATCAAATAAGAGACTGGCTAAATGCTATCCTAAAAAATGGCCCATTGGCTCAAATGAAATGGGTGGACGAAGTCAGTAAACTTGGAAGAGAGCAGCAAAAACAATTCTTAAAATACTTTAACCACCTTTTAGAACAAAGCATAAGGATCAAAGTATTGGGTGCCGACCTTCCTTTGGACCCAGATTTAAAGGATTTTGCACTTAGAATTAATAAAATTGCCGGCGTGGGTCAATTAGAGGCAATTATTCAGGAATTAGACAAAGCGGTCTATTATATAGAACGAAATGCCAATGCAAAGATGTTATTTATGGCCATGGGCATCAAGTTCTATCATATCATTCGAAACAAAACCTTAATTTTGACATAGACACCAGTCTAGAGAAATGAGGTATTGGGATTTGGGGGTGTTGGGAATTTCAATTTATAACAGTTAGAACTTAGAATATATGGGATGTGGATCATGCGGCACGGGTACGCCCAATGGCTGCAAAAGTAATGGAGGCTGTAGTACAGGAGGATGTAATAGACTAAATGTACATGACTGGTTAAGAGACTTGCCTGTAGATGATGCAGAAAGTCAATGTAGGGTTGTTGAAGTAAGCTTTAAACAAGGTAGCCGAAAAGAATTTTTTAGAAACCCTACTTTCCAAATTTTTGAAAAAGGTGATTATGTAACTGTCGAAGGCGTTAATGGTTTCGACCTAGGCGAAGTTTCTTTGACTGGAGAATTAGTGCGTGTGCAATTGAAAAAAAGAGGCACGGACGAGTTTCATCCTGACATGAAAAAAATCCTTAGAGCAAGTACAGAAAAAGACATCGAAACATTTAAAATAAGTAAGAGTAGAGAATCAGATATGTTAGCTCGCAGTAGAGCGCATGCTAGAGATTTGAAATTACAGATGAAGTTAAGTGAGATTGAATTACAGGCGGATGGTAAAAAAGGTACTTTCTTCTACACTGCAGATGATCGAATTGACTTCAGAGAGTTGATACGCATTTTCGCAGGAGAGTTTAAAGTAAAAGTCGAGATGCGCCAGATTGGTATTCGTCAAGAGGCGGCTAAAGTGGGCGGTATTGGAAGTTGTGGCCGTGAGTTATGTTGTAGTACATGGTTACATGATTTCAAAAGTGTAAATACAACTGCGGCTCGATATCAAAATTTATCAATCAATCAAACTAAATTAAGTGGCCAATGTGGTCGTTTAAAATGTTGCTTGAATTTTGAATTAGATACTTATTTAGATGCCTTACAAGCTTTCCCAGATTATGCAGATAATTTGCAAACAGCAATGGGCCAAGCGTTTTTAATTAAGAAAGATATTTTCAAAAATTTAATGTGGTATACCCTTCCAAATAATACCAAACATTACCCATTGACCATTGAGCGTGTTAAGGAAATAAAAAGATTAAATCAACAAGGCATTGCTGTAGAAGATTTAGAAGCAGTAGAAATCACTAGTAAAAACAAAGAAGTAGAACCTGAATTTGTTGAATTAGTAGGTCAGATCAGTCTACGCTCTTTAGAAAAGAATGATCGCCGCAGAAGAGATCAACAAAGAAATTATAGAGAACCACAAGGGCAAAATAATGACTCAAGGTCTAATGGACCTCGTCCTCAAGGAACAAGACCGCAGGGACAAAATCCTAATGGGCCTCGTCCTCAAGGACCAAGACCGCAGGGTAACAATCCAAACGGACCTCGCCCTCAAGGAAATAATCCAAATGGACCAAGACCACAGGGTAACAATCCAAACAGACCTCGCCCTCAAGGAAATAATCCTAATAGACCTAGACCTGAAGGAGACAATAACGCATAAAAAAAAGACCTCGATATTTCGAGGTCTTTTTTTTATAAATGAATTTTAATTGAAGTCATTGTGGAACTTACTTCTTTTTAGATTTTTTTAATTTCACAATAACAACACCATGCTTATACTTTGACCCAAACTTTGCAATTGCATCAGGCCCTTTATAAACATCCATTGAAGCAATTAATGCTGTATTTAGTTTAACCACTTTTGCATAAGGCGTTTTAACGCCGTCTACTAAGTATACAGGCATTGAAGGATCAGATTTACCTGTTGGTGCAGATGCAGGTTTTTGAGCAATGGCCATGATTGAGGCAACACTAAAAAGAAATACAGTAACTACTTTTTTCATTGTTTTATATTTTATTTTAATGATATAATTTTTCTAATTCTTGACTCGTAAATTCCATCAAATTCTTGACATAAGCAGGAGAGAAGTTAAATTCTAAGCCTGCTGTTTTATATAATTCAGGTAATGTTTTTGTACCTCCTAGTGCCAACGCATTCATGTAGTTATCGAGTGCTTGTTTTGGATTCTTCTGATACTGCATCCACATGCCAATTGCACCTAATTGTGCAATACCATACTCAATATAATAAAAGGGCACTTCAAATAAATGTAATTGTCTTTGCCAGCCGATTGCTCTAAACTCTTTTAAGCCCGACTGATTCAATACTTTGCAAGAAAACTCTTTTACAATATTTTGCCACTCATTGGTTCTTTGCTCAATTGTGTGATTAGGATTTGTATACACCCAATGTTGGAATTTGTCAATAATTGCGATCCAAGGGAAAATCGTTATCGTTCTTTCTAATTGATGTTCAATGGCTCTATTTAAATCAGCATCGTTATCAAAAAATGATTGCCAATGATTCATGCTAAATAATTCCATAGCCATACTTGCTACTTCTGCAATCTCCATCGGATATTCCTTGAATGCACTTAAAGACAATTGATGCGCCAAGAAAGAATGAACTGCATGTCCACCTTCGTGCACCATTGTTGTCACATCGCTCATCTGTCCTGCTGCATTCATGAAAATAAACGGCGCGCCTGATTCCGCCAAAGGACAATTGTATCCTCCTGGCGCTTTACCTTTTCTACTTTCTAAATCAAAATGTTTTAATTCATTCATCTTCTTTAAACAATCTGCAAAGAAGGGGTCAATCTGTTCAAAACAAGCAACAGACTTTTTATATAAATCTTCGCCATTTGTAAAAGGGCGCAAAGGCTTAGTTCCAGTGGGTTCTGCTTCTAAATCCCAAGGCTTAAGGGTATCTAAACCTAATTTAGATTTTTTACGTTCGTAAATTTTTTCAATCAATGGCATGACATGCAACTTCACTGCTTCATGAAATTGAAAACAATCCTCTTTGGTATAATCAAAACGTCCAAGTTCTGCGAACTTATAATCACGGTAGTTTTCAAAACCAGCGTTCAAAGCCACCTGATGTCTTTTTTGAACAAGACTCGTAAATAAATCATGAAGTGGGGCTTGATCTTGCAAACGTCTTGTTTGTATTTTACGATACACTTCTTCTCTAAATGCGCGGTCTTCGTTTTCTAAAAATTGAGCAGCTTGTTGTAAGGTATATTCCTTGCCGCCAACTTCAATGGTCATTTTCCCAGCAATAGTACCATACTGTTGTTGTAAAACACTCAGCTCTGCTTGAATAGGAATATTTTCTGTTCTAAATAATTCAATACTTTTTTTAACCGACCTTAAATAAGTATGGTATTTGTCCTGATCTAATGCTGCTGTAAATGGGGATTCAATTAATTTACGATTCAATGCATCTGCATAAGGTTGCATTTTTGGTTGAATTTCCATGCAGAAAAAAGTAAAGGCATCTTCCAAACTCTTATCGGTTGTGTCGCAAGTCATTTTAATTTGTCTCCAACAAGCATCTTCACTAATACAAGCTTCTAATTCACTCAAGTCCATTAACCAGGCTTCCAAATTGGCCACTGAGTCTATGGGCCTTTCTTTTAATTCTTTAAAAAAGGGTTCCAAACTAGCCCAATCCGTCAATACAAAGTCGGTTGGGAGGTATTTATGGCTTAATTTTTGGATGTCTGCTGTTCTCTGCATAAGGTTCGTTATTAAGACGCAAATTTACTACTTTT
>CAZLKW010000045.1:0-11905 GCA_964560215.1 uncultured Sediminibacterium sp.
AATGAATTTATAGGGAATGTGATTGATGTATGTCCGGTGGGCGCATTGACAGATAAAACATTCCGATTTAAAAATCGTGTTTGGTTTTTAAAACCAATGGATGCACATCGTGATTGTCCTACTTGTTCTGGAAGAGTAACATTATGGAATAGAGGTGATGAAGTTTATAGAGTAACGGCGCGTAAAGACCAATGGGGTGAAGTAGAAGATACGCCAGATGGAAAGCCAGGTTGGATTTGTAACACTTGTCGTTTCGATAAAAAAGAAACAGCAGATTGGATTGTAGAAGGGCCACGTGAAATAAGCAGACAATCTGTAATTGCACAAGGACATTATGCAGGCAAGATTGGAATGAGCAAGCCAAATGAAACTTTTACTGCAGTGAATGATGGAAGAACACCACATTTATTAATGGATATTCATGATGAAAGTGAAGTGAATCAACCAAATATACATTTAGGTAAAATTCAGGGACCATCTCACGGAGATACGTTTAACACAAACAATACTCATAAAGCATAATTATATTAGCATGACAATTCTTGCATTTGATTGGGGGCTGGTGATCGAAAAATTGATTTTAATTGCCATAGTTGTTTTCGGTAGTTTAGGCATTGCCTTGTATACTACTTTTGGTGAACGAAAAGTAGCTGCTATTTTACAAGATAGACCAGGTCCAAACAGGGCTGGTCCATTTGGTTTATTACAACCATTGGCAGATGGTTTAAAATTGATCATGAAAGAAGAGATCATCCCAAATGCTGCAAATAAATGGTTATTTATATTAGGACCAGGCTTAGCAATGACTGCAAGTTTGATGACTTGTGCAGTTATTCCATGGGGTTCTGACATTGAATTGTTTGGCCGTAAAATTGCTTTGCAAATTGCAGATATCAATATTGGTATCTTATATGTATTTGCGGTGGTGAGCATGGGTGTTTATGGTATTATGATTGGAGGTTGGGCTTCAAATAATAAGTTCTCTTTAATGTCTTCATTAAGAGCAGCATCACAAGCAATCAGTTATGAATTGGCAATGGGCTTGGCTTTGATTGCATTATTAATGACAACTGAATCTTTAAGTTTAAAAACGATTGTTGAACAACAAGTGTCTGGCAACTGGTGGAATATTGTTTATCAGCCATTAGGATTTTTATTATTCTTTATTGCTGCTTTAGCAGAATGTAATAGAACCCCTTTTGATTTACCAGAAGCAGAGAATGAATTGAACTTTGGTTACCATCAGGAGTATTCTTCTATGAAACTTGGTTTTTATTTATTCGCGGAATATATCAACATGATTATGAGTAGTGCGATTATGGCATCTATGTATTTTGGCGGATATGACTTGCCATTCTTTGATGAGTCAACAGTTGCGCCAAATATTGCTGCGATGATTGGCGTTGGTACTTTACTGATTAAAATAGTTTTATTTATTTTCTTATTTATGTGGATTCGTTGGACGATTCCTCGTTTCAGATATGATCAATTAATGAACCTAGGGTGGAAAACAATGATTCCTTTGGCGCTATTTAATTTATTAGTCACTGGAGCGTTGATCTTAGCTAATTTATAATTTAAAAATTCATTGAATAAACACATGCAACCATTAACTAATAAAGCACAAGCGGTAAATAGACAACCCATGACGATATGGGAGCGCTTGTATTTGATTAATATTATCAAAGGAATGTTTATTACGTTTAGTCACATGTTTAAAAAACAGCCGACAACACGTTATCCAGAAGAAAAGCGTCCATTCAGCCCTGTTTTTAGAGGATTGCACGTTTTAAATAGGGATGAAGAAGGTAGAGAGCGTTGTACTGCATGTGGATTATGCGCTGTAGCATGTCCTGCGGAAGCAATTACAATGGAAGCAGCAGAGCGTGTAGAAGGCGAAGAGTCTTTATATAGAGAAGAGAAATATGCAGCAAAATATGAAATCAATATGTTGCGTTGTATTTTCTGTGGCTTATGTGAAGAGGCTTGTCCAAAAGATGCCATTTATTTAAGTGAGACTTTCGCGCCTGCAAATTATACGCGCAAAGGATTTATTTATGGCAAACCAGATTTATTAATCCCGAATCCAAAAACTGAAGCTGCTGATTTGGCTTTAGCTAAAGGAGTAGAAGCATAATTTATACTATGAATACAGTAGACATTTTATTTTATCTATTATCAGCATTCGCTATTGTGAGTGCGACGATGGTATTGATTAGTAAAAATCCAATACACAGTGTATTGTGGTTAATCCTGGTATTTTTCGCCATTTCAGGACATTATATCTTATTGAATGCACAGTTTTTAGCAATTGTAAACATCATTGTCTATGCTGGAGCAATCATGGTTTTATTCTTATTTGTGATCATGTTAATGAATATCAAAAAAGATGCAGAAGTGCAAAAACAATTCTTGGTGAAATTAACAGGGGTCATTGCAGGTGGTAGTTTTCTTACGCTACTAATTGCTGCTGTTAAACAAACTGTGCAAATTCAAGAAAAGCAAGTTTTACTAAAAGAAGGCACCATTGGTTTGATACATCCATTAGGAAAAGCACTTTTTAGCGACTATGTTGTGCCATTTGAAATAAGCAGTGTCTTATTCTTAAGTGCAATGGTGGGTGCCGTAATCATTGGTAAAAAATAATCATTAATAAAATCATTAGAGATGTCTATACAGTATTATATCTTTTTATGTTTGACTTTGTTTAGCATTGGTGTTGTAGGTGTTTTGACACGTCGCAACGCAATCATCGTATTCATGTGTATTGAATTGATGTTAAACGCAGTGAACTTGTTATTGGTAGCTTTTTCAAAAATGTACCATGGAATGGCGTTAAAAAATGCAGTAGACACAACAGCTGGTATTGATGCACAAATTTTTGTCTTCTTTATCATGGTGGTTGCAGCTGCTGAGGTAAGTGTTGGCTTAGCAATTATTGTAATGATGTACCGCAACACCCATTCTGTAGACATCAATTTCTTAAATAGATTAAAGAATTAATTCATTCCACATGAAAGTAATATTAGCATTGATCACCCTCTTGCCTTTTGCAGGATTTTTATTTAACGGACTAGGTCGAAATATTTGGAGCAAAAGAACAATTGCCACGAATGGCACTATGTACATATTCGCTTCATTCGTACTAAGTTTGATTGCGTTTTGGAATGTGCAAGAGCAGGGCGCTATAACTGCACATTTTTTCGATTTCATCAACACTAGTACAATTAAAATCCCTTTCGATTTTAGAGTGGATGCTTTATCAAGTTTATTCTTATTAGTAATAACAGGTGTGGGTACTTTAATCCATTTGTATTCTCCTGCATATATGCATGAAGAAACAGCACCACATTATGCACGTTACTTTGCTTATTTGAACTTATTTATTTTCTCGATGCTTTTATTGGTATTGGGAGATAACTACGTAATTATGTTTATAGGCTGGGAGGGTGTTGGATTGTGTTCTTATTTATTGATAGGCTATTGGTTTTCAAACACAACTTATAATAATGCTGCTAAGAAAGCATTTATCATGAACAGAATTGGCGACCTTGGTTTTTTATTAGCCATCTTCTGGATGATTGTGAAACTAGGTACAGTGAGCTACGGAGAAGTATTGACAGCAGAAAGTTTAGCTAAATTATCTACTACAGATATAACTGCAATTACTTTATTATTATTTGTAGGTGCAATGGGTAAGAGTGCACAGATTCCTTTGTACACTTGGTTGCCAGATGCGATGGCAGGTCCAACGCCAGTGTCTGCATTAATCCATGCCGCAACGATGGTGACTGCGGGTATCTACATGATTACAAGAACAAATATTTTCTATACCAATAGTGAAATCGCTCAAAATGTAGTTGCAATCATTGGTATTAGCACTGCATTGTTGGCTGCAACAATTGCAATTAAACAAAATGATATTAAAAAGGTACTGGCTTATTCAACAGTAAGTCAGTTAGGCTATATGTTCCTTGGTTTAGGTGTTGGTGCTTATTCAGGTGCGGTATTCCATGTGATTACGCATGCATTCTTTAAAGCCCTATTGTTCTTAGCTGCAGGATCAGTCATTCATGCAATGCACCATGAGCAAGATATTCGTAAAATGGGTGGATTGAAATCTAAATTACCTATCACGCATTTGACTTTCTTAATTGGTTGTATAGCGATTGCAGGTGTGCCACCTTTTAGTGGTTTCTTTTCTAAGGATGAAATCTTAGCAGCTGCTTACGCTAAGAATCCAATCTATTGGTTCTTGGGTGTTACAGGTGCTGCCATGACTGCTTTTTATATGTTCCGTTTATATGCGACTACTTTCTTAGGTCAATTTAGAGGAACAGAAGAGCAAGCACACCATGTGCATGAAAGTCCAATAAGTATGACTTTACCTTTAATTATCCTTGCAGTCTTAAGTGCAGTGGGTGGTGCGATGGGTGTGCCAGAAATATTAGGTGGACAACATTGGTTAGGGCATCATTTATCTAGCATTGTTGGCGAGACAAGCCCATTACATTTATCACATACAACTGAATGGATTTTAATGGGTAGTTCTGTAACCATTGCTCTAGTTGCATTGCTAATTGCAATAAGCAAATACAGTAAAAAAGCAGACGGTGAAGCTCAAACAGCATTAGGTAAATTTTTATACAATAAGTGGTTGGTGGATGAACTATATGACAAGGCAATTGTACAACCACTCAATCGTTTTGCAGGTTTCTTGAAAGACGTAATCGAGAAAAATATCATAGACGGTTTTGTGAATGGCACTGGAAAATTAGTTCAATATGGTGCAAGACAAACGCGCTTAATACAGAGCGGACAAGCAGGGTATTATATTTTATTTATGGTATTAAGTTTAGTGTTCTTATTACTTGTATGGTTTAACGACATCGCTATTACTCGATTCTTTCATAATTTGATTAAATAAATTTTTAGCAACAATGGTATTACTTTCAATTCTAACAATTCCGTTTATAGCAGCAATTTTATTGTTGTTTGTTAAACATGATGAAAAAGCAAATTATGTTGCTATTGCAGCAAGTGGAATCGCCTTGGCTTTATCTTTAAATCTAGCATGCAACGGCGCAGTCAACTTTGATGCTGCATGGATTCCAAGTTTAAGCGCAAGATTCACATTGACTGCCGATGGCCTATCAAAAATATTACTACTCTTAACTTGTATTAGTTTCCCTGCAATATTTATTGCGACCTCTAAGAATGAAATCAAAAATAGAAACCAGTTTTTGTCTTTGATGCTTTTTACTCAAACAGGATTACTAGGTGTATTCTTGGCTGGAGATGCTTTACTTTTTTACTTCTTCTGGGAATTGGCATTAATACCTGTTTATTTTTTATGTTCTATTTGGGGCGGTGAAAAGCGTATTGCGGTTACTTTTAAATTCTTTATTTATACTTTCCTAGGCTCTTTATTTATGTTGATTGGTATTATTTTCCTTTATAACCATACTGCAGATCAAAGTTTTGCCTATGCTTCTTTTAAATTGGCTAATTTGACTGCTGGTCAAAAAATCACTGCATTCGCTTTGTTCTTTACTGCGTTTGCAATCAAGATGCCAATTTTCCCATTGCATACCTGGCAACCTGATGCTTATGAGCAATCTCCAACTGCAGTGACAATGGTATTGAGTGCTGTGATGGTTAAAATGGGTTTATATGGTGTTATTAGATGGTTGATGCCTTTATTCCCTGCAGCATTCATTGCACATTCCAATTTTGTAGTGATTTTATCTGTGATCGGAATTTTATATGCATCATTTATTGCAATTCGTCAAGACGATATGAAGCGTTTAATCGCTTATTCATCTATTGCCCATATTGGTTTAATGAGTGCCGCTTTATTTACAAATATTGAAATAGGTATTCAAGGCGCTTTAATCCAATTATTTTCACATGGTGTGAATGTATTGGGCTTGTGGATTATTGCGGATATTATTGAACAACAAACTGGAACGAGGTCCTTGAAAGAAATGGGTGGACTTGCTAAGCAAAACCCAACATTGGGCATTTTGCTAGTAGGATTTGCATTCGCAAATATTGCGCTTCCTTTGACCAATGCATTTGTTGGAGAGTTTTTAATGTTCAATGCAATCTTCCAATTCAATCCTTGGATAGCTGCTGCTGCAGGAGTTAGTGTCGTATTAGCTGCTATCTATACATTGAATATGGTTCAGAAATGTGCGTATGGAGAGGTGAGTGAAAAAATAATTAAAATGCAAGTGCCTAATAAGCCTGCACAGTTTATATTGATTGTATTATTTATTGTAGTGATTATTACTGGAGTGTATCCTGCTCCTTTGTTTGATTTAACTGCGGATACTTTACAACAATTGTTTATCAAATAATTAAATGAATTTATAATGAACGCAATTATTGCTTCGGCTTTATTAGGTGTATTAATGATGTTTGCTTCTTGGATTTTCGACAACGAGAAAACACATACACGCATTGCATTAGTTGGATTATTGGCTTTAATCATTGCCAATGTGTTACAATTAAATGGCCTGTATTCCGTCTCATTAGATACGAAGGGTTTACTTTCATTTACTCAATTTGGTTTGTATGTTAATACAATTTTGTTCATCTTAACCTTCTTGTATGTTTGGTTAAATGGAGATGAAATTGCAAAGATTGGCAATCATGCCGCTGATTATTATGCATTGATATTTTTTATACTATGTGGTGCAAGTATTTTGACTTCATTTAATAACTTATTGATGTTATTTATCGGCATCGAAATTTTATCGATACCTCTTTATATCTTAACAGGTTCAGACAAGAAAAACTTGAATAGCAATGAAGCTGCGTTGAAATATTTTTTAATGGGCGCATTCTCTACTGGTATTTTCTTACTTGGCATCACATTTATTTACGGCGCAACTGGTACTTTCCAAATACTGACACCAGTATTACATCCTTCAACGGGCATGGCAAGAGAGCAATTAATGCTTTCTGTCGGTTTAATTTTAATTTTCGCTTCTTTCAATTTTAAAGTTTCAGCAGCTCCATTTCATTTTTGGACACCGGATGTATACGATGGTGCACCAACTGTGTTCACTTCATTTATGGCTACCATCGTAAAAGCCACAGCTATTGTTGCATTCGTAGATTTGTTTCATAGTCAATTCAAGGCCTTGGGTTATGCATGGGATTTACTATTAACTTTTGTTTTGATCGCTACCTTATTTGTAGGTAATATCACCGCAGTTTTTCAACGCAGTGTCAAGCGCATGTTAGCCTATTCTAGTATTGCACAAGTAGGCTTTATGCTTTTTGCTTTGTATGGTCCAAACGGTTTTGCGACAGAAGGCATTTTGCTTTATATCATGGCCTATTCAGTTGCTAGTATCGGATTGTTTGGCGTATTAATAAAAATGAAAGACTATAGTTTTGAAGCATTCAACGGGTTGGCAAAAAAAGAGCCAATGATTGCGGGCTTAACTACTATTTTCCTGTTGTCTTTGGCAGGTATTCCATTAACTGGAGGTTTTTTCGCAAAATATTATATGTTAAATGCTGCTGTTAAATCTGGCTCAGGATTATGGCTAGTGATTGTTGCCATTTTGTTTGCGGCAGTAAGCGTTTACTATTACTTCAAATTAATTCAAGCGATGTATTTTGCAGATGGGGAACCAGCAATCGTTGAAATTGAGCAAGGCTATAAATACAAATTGTTGGTTTTTGCTATTTTGATATTGACAATAGGTGTTTTACCTAATGTTTTCCTCTCTTATCTATACTTTTAGCCGTTCCTCAAATAGATTAGCCTAGATAGAGGAACCTTATTCAATCTGTGCTACCTTTAGGCTCAGATAAACAATTATTATGACCTTACAGGACTCGTTTGTATTGGCTTGGCGTACCGTAAAAGGAAATAAGCTAAGAACTAGCATTACCGTGGCAATCATCGCCTTCGGAATTATGGCATTGATTGGAATTATTACAGCCATTTCGGCCATGAACCAGAGTTTAAAGGAGAACTTCTCCTTTATGGGTGCGAATGCTTTTACAATCCGCTATAAGGAAATGAATGCTAGAATGGGAGGGCCACAACAAGGCGATGAATTTTCAAAAACTAAAAAAGGACAAAAAGAGAAGAAATCGAATTTAGACAAACCGTTTAAACTGGAAGAGTCTCTCTTTTTTAAAGAAAATTATAGCTTCAATAGAGCGCAAGTCAGTGTTTACAGAAGGGCTAGTGGAAACAATGAGATTGTCTATAAAAACTTAAAGACCAATCCGCAAATTGGCATGTGGGGTGCAGATGAAAACTATTTAGCTGTTAATGGCTATCAATTGGCGGTGGGCAGAAATTTAAATGCAGTAGATATTCAATCAGGGCGTAATGTTTGTATGATAGGCAGTAGTGTTGCAACGAAATTATTTCCTAGAAATCCCGAAAAGAGTATTGATAAAATTATATTGGTTCAAGGTAAGCCATACCGTGTGATTGGCTTGTTGAAATCAAAAGGATCAAGTGCGATGTTAAGACAGGATGACATTATTGTTACTTCTTTAAAAAATGTACGTCAATATCAAAACACCAATCCATCTTATCAATTAGGGGTAGCTGTAAATAATGTAATTGAACTAGAGCCTGCTATTGATGAAGCAATGTTGCAGATGAGAAAAGCAAGAAAATTAATCCCTACAGAATCTGATAATTTCATCATAGACAAGAGTGATAAATTTGCACAATTGTTTATTGGATTCTTGGCAGGTATTAGTGGTGCTGCCGGTGCAATTGGTATGATTACTTTAATTGGTGCTGCGATTGGTTTAATGAATATCATGTTAGTAGCTGTGAACGAAAGAACAAGAGAAGTTGGATTGATAAAGGCCTTAGGTGGCAAAAGAAAAGACGTTCGCCGTCAATTTTTATTTGAAAGCATTATCATTAGTTTATTAGGCGCAGTATTTGGAATTTTATTGGGCGTACTAGTGGGTAATGTCTTTAGTATCGTATTAAGTACGGGCTTTGTTATTCCTTGGTTCTGGGTAATCACAGGTATTGTGATTTGTTCTGGAGTTGGTCTAGTTGCCGGCATTTATCCAGCGATGAAAGCCGCTTCTTTAAACCCAATTAATGCATTGAGGTACGAATAAAATTTACATTATTAGCGCATAAAAAAAAGCCTCCCAAATGGGAGGCTTTTTTTTATTTACAGTAAGTACAACTATAAATAAAACGAAAGATCTATTTAGGATCTAAGGTTTGTTTAATTCTGTCTTGTAAGTCATTGATATGATTTACTGCACTTGCATTTGTCGCTGTTGCTTTCGCTGATTGTAATGCTGTTGCTAATTTCTTTAATTGAGCTTTTGCTTCTGAAACGACATCTGTATTTTTTACATCAGCAGAAGGAAGGCCAATTCTTGCTAAGTTACCTGCAGCAGCTGCTGAAGTAGTTGAAGGATTGATTAATTCATCTAATTGGCTTACGTAAGTCTTTTGCAAGTTGCGACGGTAGGTATCGGCTTTGCTTACATCACTAAATAAACCTTTCCTTAAATCATCCATCATGTCGTTTAATGCATAGGTACTTGCGCCAAATCTAGAATAACTTGTAGTAATACGGTACAATCTGTTTTTATCTAATAATGATTTTAAAATACTTGTTTGAATTGTTTGTACACGCTCATTACTTACAGGGTTTGCAAACTTATTTAAAATAGATGTATTCAATAACCAGTTTGGTGTAGCAAATAATTGTATATGCAAAAATTGCATTGCTTGTTTTTGCATTGCAACTGTTGTTGGTGTATACACATCTCCTTTTTCTTCTACACTTTTAAAGGTTTCCTGAACACCACCTACATTTCTTAATACATGGCCCATGTATCTACTAAATTGGCCTACTACTTGACCGTACATTTGGCTTAAATTTTCGTAACGATCACCTTCTTCTTTTGTCCACTCTGGCAAGTTCACTAAGATTCTCTTCAAATTTTTAATGCCATATTCACTTGCTAACATAGAGTTGTCGCCTAAGTCCTCTGTTTGTGCTCTTGGATCATCATTTCTACCTTCACCACCAAACCAAAGTCTTGGGTTCTTATTTAAATTGTCTACAATCCATTTGTTATTGATCTTACGATCTGCTTGCGCATCCTGTTCGCCTGTATAAGTGTAACCCCATTGGATTGCCCACTTGTCATAGTCGCCAATTCTTGGGAATAAACCAGATTGACTTATTTTATCTTCTGGTTGTGCAACATAATTGAAACGTGCATAGTCCATAATAGATGCTGTATGTCCATTTGCTTCTACCCAAGTTTTGTCTCTTAATTTTTCTACTGGTGTCTTACTAGAGCTACCCATATTATGTCTCAAACCTAATGTATGTCCAATTTCATGAGAAGATACAAAGCGAATTAAATTACCCATCAATTCGTCATCGAAATGCATTTTTCTTGCAGCTGGATCAACAGCAGCAGCTTGAACCATATACCAGTCATGTACTAAGCTCATCACATTATGATACCACCCAACATGGCTCTCTAAAATTTCTCCACTGCGTGGGTCATGCACTTGAGGGCCATATGCGTTTTCAATATCAGAAGCAAAATAACGAATCACAGAGAAACGTGCATCCTCCAAACTCATTGTGCTATCATTTGGCCACTCTTTACCTTGAATTGCATTTTTCCAACCTGCTTTTTCAAATGCGGTGTTCCAGTCATTTACACCAGCAATTAAATAAGGCACCCATTTTTTAGGTGTTGCAGGATCAATATAATAAATGATGGGCTTGATTGGTTCTACTAGTTCACCTCTCTTGTATTTCTCTAAATCTTGAGGCTTAGGCTCCAATCTATAACGAACCGCAAAAACTTGATTTTTTACCTTTTGTTGGTCATCAGAATATTCTACAAAATTATCTGCGAAATAACCTACTCTTGAATCAAATAAACGACGCCCCATTGGAGTTTTAGGTAACAACAAGATAGACGTGTTCAATTCAAAAGTAACCGCACCAGCATTTGCTGCTGCTGGAATGAAACTGCCCCCCGCAGGACTTCCTGGCATTGGAGCGCTTGCATTGTAAGTTTTTACTGTTCTTACTTCTAAGTTGATTGGATATGCTTTGATTGTTTCTATATAAGAACGATCAGCAGCAAGTCCAGATAAGTTGAAATTTCTCTTTTCAAAACTACTTAAGCTAACGGCTAAGTTGTCTCCCTTAAAAAAGTCAGTTACATCAATTATAGAGCTTGTTGAATCTTTGCCATAAGCTTTCACTTCAAAAGAAGCCACAATTGGGTCTAAATAAGAGTTTTTAACCGCTTTGGCGATAGTTTGCGTAGAATCAGCTTTACTGATTAATGTTACCACACGCATAAATAGGCGGTTATTCGGTCCTTTTTCAAATTGGATAGTTTGCTCATTTACTTGCTCGCCACCATATTTTCTCGCACCACCTGCTACTTTAGCATAACGGGTAACAGCAATCAATTCTCTACCCAAAAGGCTGTCTTGGATATCAAAATAGAATTTATTATCCTGGAAATGTACTGTAAACACTCCTTTTTGGCTTAATGCTTTCTTTGTGATGAATTCTTTAAAGGATTTTGGACCTGTTTTGGCAGGCATCTCTTTTTTAGCACCCGCTGCTGCAGAACTAGTATCTGCTATTGGTGCATTTTTTTGGGCATTTACTAGACTTGTCATGATGACACAAACACTAGTAATCGCAAGGATTTTTCTCATATTAAATAATTGTTGTTTTTAAAAAACGTCCCTAAATATATTGTATTCACTCTTAATATTTAAGTTAATATTATTTTTCTTAAAAAAAATTGCTTGAATATTGTTTCAATCAATAAATTACTTATTTTGTAACCCCTTAGAAACCCTAAGATTAAGATTTTAACAAATCTCCTTAAG
>CAZLKW010000045.1:11960-12971 GCA_964560215.1 uncultured Sediminibacterium sp.
TGGCGTTTTGTTCTAGGTAACGCAAGTAATTTTACAAACCCTGATCCAAGTGGTGGTTTCTGGCCAGCGCACAAAGGACCAACTGGTACGTTTACAAAAATGTATGAGGGTGGTATCGTAGTACCTATCTTGATTGCAAACTTTTTAGTAGTATTAACTTTCTCAATTGAAAGATTATTAACAATTAAGAAAGCAAACGGAAATGGAAATATTGCTGAATTCATCCGTAAAGTACAATTCCATTTAGCGAATAAAGAAGTGGACAAAGCTTTGGCTGAGTGTGATAAGCAAAAAGGTTCTGTAGGTAACGTAATGAAATCTGGCTTAACTAAGTACAAAGAGATGATTTCAAATACAGAATTAGATACTGATCAAAAAGTATTGAACATCCAAAAAGAAATCGAAGAAGCAACTGCATTGGAATTACCAATGTTAGAAAAGAACTTAGTTTTCTTATCTACAATCGCATCTGTTGCAACCTTATTAGGTTTGTTCGGTACGGTATTAGGTATGATTCGTTCTTTCTCTAAATTAGGTGAAGAAGGTGGTGGTGAAGCAGCTCGTGAATTATCTCAAGGTATCTCTGAGGCATTGTACAACACTGCTTTAGGTATCGGTACTTCTGCTGTAGCGATCATTATGTATAACATCTTTACTACAAATATTGATGGAATTACATACGGAATCGATGAGTCTGGTTTTACTTTGACTCAAAGCTTCGCTGCTAACTATAAATAAATCAATCATTAAGGCTTAGCCTTAACAATATTAAAAGACTATACAATGGGTAGAGCCAAATTACCTCGAAAAAGTACAAACATCGACATGACTGCCATGTGTGATGTGGCCTTCCTTTTATTGTCTTTCTTCATCTCGACAACTAAATTTAAACCTGCTGAAGCAATTGCAGTGGAGACACCAAGTTCGGTGGCTTCTAAAGTTGCTCCAAACAAGGATTTCGTTTTAGTTACAATTGATAAGGATGGTAAGGTTTTCCTAACCATGGATGAC
>CAZLKW010000046.1:0-7382 GCA_964560215.1 uncultured Sediminibacterium sp.
AGTCATGTGTATGCTGGCTATGTTATTCCTCCATATTATGATTCAATGATTGGTAAATTAATCACGGTGGCACAAACACGTGAAGAAGCAATCAATACAATGTATCGTGCATTGAGTGAATATGTAATTGAAGGGGTGAAAACAACCATTCCTTTCCATTTGCAATTAATGCAGAATGAAGATTTTAGAAAAGGAAACTTTACCACTAAGTTCTTGGAAACATTTACTATGAAGTAACCTTATTTTTTTTGATATTGAAAAGGCTCCAATTTCTTGGAGCCTTTTTGTTTGGGGGTTCACCTCTGGGGATCATCCTTGATATTTACTATCTCAAGAATAACAATTCTCTATATTTAGGCAATGTCCATAATTCATCGTCTACCAATTGTTCTAATTTGTCAACGTGGTAGCGAATCTTATCAAAATATTGCGCTTTTACTTTTGCTTCATATGCAATTGCTTTTTCTCTTGTACTTTCAATGTTATTAGCCACTTTGCGTGCTTCTACCATTTCATATACATTGTCATATACTTGTTGGATATGCGTGCTTACGTCTTTTAATAAAGTCAATTGACCTTTGTATAGTTTTTCAGGTAAAGCAGCTTCACGTAATAAGCTTACGTTTTTCAACAACTCATTCTGATATTTAATTGCAGCAGGGATAATATGGTTTGTCGCTAAATCACCCATCACACGTGCTTCAATCTGAACTTTTTTAATGTACTTTTCTAATTCAATTTCATGACGTGCTTCTAATTCAGCATGTGTGTAAATGCGATTTTCTAAAAACAACTTTTTAGCTTTTTCAGTTACCATCGCATCAAGGGCAACTGGCGTAGTTTTCAAATTAGGCAAGCCTCTTTTTTCTGCTTCTTTATGCCATGCCTCGCTATATCCATCACCTTCAAATAAAATCTTCTTACTTGATACAATATATTTTTGAATCACTTGCATGATTGCAATCTCTTTCTTGTCCCCTTTTTCAACTAATGCATCTACTTCAGCAGCAAATTTATTCAAGGTATCTGCTACAATGGTATTTAATACAGTCATTGGTAAAGCACAGTTTGCTGTAGATCCTACGGCACGGAATTCAAATTTGTTTCCTGTGAAAGCAAACGGAGAAGTTCTGTTACGATCGGTATTATCGATTAACAATTCTGGGATACTACGGTGTAAGTCAATTTTTAAAATTGCTTCATCTTGCTCGTCAAACTTTGTACCTACACGAGTTTCAACGTCATTCAATACTTTCGTTAAATAATCACCCACAAATACAGAGATGATTGCTGGTGGAGCTTCGTTAGCACCTAAACGGAAATCGTTTGATGCAGAAGCAATAGATGATCTTAAAATATCTGCATAATCATGTACTGCTTTAATGGTGTTGACGAAGAAAGTCAAGAACATTAAGTTTGTCTTTGGTGTTTTTCCAGGAGCTAATAGATTAACGCCTGTATCTGTAGCTAAACTCCAGTTATTATGTTTACCACTGCCGTTGATGCCTGCAAATGGTTTTTCATGTAATAACACAACTAAGCGATGACGTTTTGCCACTCTTGTCATCACATCCATTAAAAGGATATTATGATCCACAGCGATATTTACTTCTTCAAAAATTGGAGCACACTCAAACTGAGCAGGTGCGACTTCATTATGTCTTGTTCTTAAAGGGATACCTAATTTATAAGATTCATTTTCAAAGTCACGCATGAATGCGTATACTCTTTCTGGAATAGATCCAAAATAATGGTCTTCTAATTGCTGTCCTTTTGCAGGGGTGAAACCAAATACAGTTCTACCACATTGAACTAAGTCTGGTCTTGCATTCACCAAAGCCTCGTCAATCACAAAGTATTCTTGTTCCCAGCCTAATGTTGGTGTTACTTTTGTTACGTTTTTATCAAAATAATTACAAACTGTAACAGCTGCTTTATTTAATGATTCAACAGCCTTCATCAAAGGTGCTTTGTAGTCTAACGACTCACCAGTGTATGCAATAAATATCGTTGGGATACATAATGTTTTACCATTACCAATTTCAATAATAAATGGGGGAGAAGATGGATCCCAAGCTGAGTAGCCTCTTGCTTCGAATGTCGCTCTCAATCCACCATTTGGGAATGAAGAAGCATCTGGTTCTTGTTGAATCAATGCAGCGCCTTCAAATTCTTCGATTGCAGTACCATCTCCTTTTAATGTAAAGAATGAGTCATGCTTTTCTGCAGTGGTACCTGTTAATGGTTGGAACCAGTGTGTGTAGTGTGTTACACCTTTGCTCTCTGCCCAAGCACGCATACCTGACGCAATTTGCCCTGCAACTTGTCTGTCAATTTTTTTACCACCTTTAATACTTGCAACTAAGCTTTTGTAAGCTTCGTCGCTTAAATATTCTCTTGCTGTTTTTTGTGTAAATACATTTTCTCCAAAAACGCCTGTAATTTTTGCGCTTTTGATATCAACTGAATTCACATGTCCATGACTTACATGATTGACTGCATCGGTTCTTAATGACATATTATATTAATTTTAATTTAATGAACTAGGCAAAACTAACCCTGTTTTTTCTTGAATTTGGAAATTAAAACAAGGTTTAATGCACAAAAAATCCCCCAATAAGGGGGATTTGCAATTCAAATTTCAAAAAAACACTATTTACATTAACAATCAATCAATTACACTTTTGCCGTTTTTACTGTAGTGATAATTCTTGCAGCTACTTTATATGGATCTGCTGCAGAGTTTGGACGACGATCTTCTAACCAACCTTTCCATCCTTTTTCTACCGCACCAATTGGAATACGGATACTTGCGCCTCTGTCAGAAACTCCGAAAGAAAAATCATGGATTGAGGCAGTTTCGTGTTTGCCTGTTAGACGTAAGTGATTATCGGCACCATATACATCAATATGCTCTTTTACAAAAGGTCGGAAAGCTTCACAAATTGTTTCATATACTTCACGCTTGCCACAAGTTCTTAATGTTGTGTTAGAGAAATTTGCATGCATGCCAGATCCGTTCCAATCTAATGTTCCTAATGGTTTACAATGCCAGTTTATAGATACGCCGTAAGTTTCACCAATTCTTTCTAATAAATATCTAGCTACCCAAATTTGATCTCCTGCTTCTTTAGCACCTTTAGCAAAAATTTGAAACTCCCATTGTCCTGCGGCAACTTCAGCATTGATCCCTTCTACGTTCAAGCCTGCTTCTAAACAAACATCTAAATGTTCTTCTACGATATTTCTGCCAAATGCATTGTTTGCTCCAACTGAACAATAGTAAGGGCCTTGAGGGCCAGGGTAGCCACCTTCTGGAAATCCTAAAGGTTTATTTGTTGCTGGATTCCATAAAAAATATTCTTGTTCAAATCCAAACCAAAAATCATTGTCGTCATCTTGAATCGTAGCACGTCCATTAGAAACATGTGGCGTTCCATCTGCATTCAATACTTCACACATCACTAAGTAAGCATCTTTGCGTTGAGGGTCTTTGCAAATAAAAACTGGTTTTAATAAGCAGTCAGAAGAACCACCTAGCGCTTGTTCAGTAGATGAGCCATCAAAACTCCAGTTACCACAGTCTTCCAATTTTCCACTAAAGTTATTTTCAATTTTTGTTTTGCTTCTTAAAGACTGAGTTGGTTGGTAACCATCTAGCCAGATGTACTCCAATTTAGATTTAGACATGGTGCTAATGTTTAAATATTAAAAAATAAAATATATTAATAAATTTAGATTTATTTCTTTTTTCAGGCACAAAAGTAGCTAATATTGATATATTAGAAAAAAATATAGCTTAAAATATTCCACTTTGTGTATAAAATAATAATATTATTATTAATTATTATATAAATAAAATTCGCAAATCATTGATTTTCAGAATAATTCATAAAATTGGTTAAAGCAAGTTTTCTTATCATAAACATTTTACTACACATTTTTTATAAATGATGTTGGTAAATCAATACTTACTTAAGAACCACGTTTTGTAACTTTGCCAAATCTATTCAAGCATAAGCCCAAATCATGGAAATAACTGTAAAAACAGCCCAACAATTAAGATTAACAGAAGCGGAATTTGAAAGTATTAAAGAAAAGCTGGGTCGTACACCCAATTTCACAGAATTATGTGCATTTAGTGGTATGTGGAGTGAGCATTGTAGTTATAAAAACTCCATTAAGTGGTTAAAAACTTTACCTCGTGATGGAGGTAGAATGTTGGTTGCTGCTGGTGAAGAGAATGCAGGTTTAATGGATATTGGTAATGATTATGGCGTCGTATTTAAAATAGAAAGTCATAACCACCCAAGTGCATTGGAGCCATTTCAGGGGGCTGCTACTGGTGTAGGTGGGATTCAAAGAGATATTTTTACGATGGGCGCTCGTCCTATCGCCTCATTAAATAGTTTACGTTTTGGAAAATTAGAAGATACAAAAACAAAAAGATTATTAGCTGGAGTGGTGCATGGTATTGGTCATTATGGAAACTGTTTTGGTGTTCCAACAGTTGGTGGTGAATTATATTTTGAAGATTGTTATCATACCAATCCACTTGTGAATGCAATGAGTGTGGGTATTGTTAAAGCTGGTAAAACAGTGAGTGCTATTGCATTAGGTAAAGGTAATCCTGTGTTTTTTGTGGGAAGCGCTACAGGTAAAGATGGTATTGGTGGTGCAAGTTTTGCATCTGCAGAAATTACAGCAGACAGTGTTGAAGAATTACCAGCAGTTCAAGTTGGTGATCCTTTTCAAGAAAAGAAATTATTAGAAGCTTGTTTAGAAGTGATTGAAACAGGTGGTGTGGTTGGTATGCAAGACATGGGTGCTGCAGGTATTATTTGTTCTACAGCAGAGATGAGTGCAAAAGGTCAAGTGGGGATGCGTATCGATTTAGATAAAGTACCAACACGTCAACAAAACATGAAGGCTTGGGAATTATTATTAAGTGAAAGCCAAGAAAGAATGTTGATGGTGGTAGAGAAAGGGAAGGAAGCACAAGTATTAGCTGTATTTGAAAAGTGGGATTTATCTTGTTCTAATATTGGTGAAGTAACGGATGATGGTTTATTAAATTTTTATATGCATGGTGAATTGGAAGCTTCTTTGCCTGCATATGAATTGGTATTAGGTGGTGGTGCCCCTCAATATACGCGTGAATATAAAACACCTGCTTATTTAGATAAGGTAAATGCATTTGATATGCAAACTATTGCTGACACCTCTAATTTACAAGAGACAGTAAAAGCGATGGTTCAAATTCCAAACATTGCATCTAAGCGTTGGGTGTATACGCAATATGATAGTATGGTGGGTGCTGCAAATACCACTACAAATGCTCCAAGTGATGCTGCTGTTGTGTTAGCTAAAGGAACAGGGAAAGCACTTGCAATGACGGTGGATTGTAATAGTAAATACGTTTTTGCTGATCCTGAAAAAGGTGCGATGATCGCAGTAGCAGAAGCAGCTAGAAATATTGTATGCTCTGGTGGTGAGCCAATTGGTGTAACAAACTGTTTGAATTTTGGTAATCCATACGATCCAGAAGTATACTATCAATTTGTAAAATCTGTAGAAGGAATGGGCGCTGCTTGTAGAAAATTCAATACACCGGTGACCGGCGGTAATGTGAGCTTCTACAATCAAAATCCGGATGGTCCTGTATACCCAACGCCAACAATAGGTATGGTTGGTATCGTAGAAGACATGTCAAATAGAATGACTTTAGATTTTAAAAACGAAGGGGATGCAATCATTTTATTAGGTCAACAAAGAAATGATATTGGTTCTTCTGAATATTTGAATAAAATTAAAGGTGTTGCTTTTTCACATGCGCCTCATTTTGATTTAGAGGAAGAGTTTCAACTACAACAATTTGTTGCAGGTTTAATTAAAGCAAAGCAAATCAAATCAGCACATGATATTAGTGAAGGCGGACTAATAATAACTTTATTAGAAGCTGCATTTTATAATCATAAAGGGTTTAAAGTTAACTCAAACAATAGTGCTTTAAGAAAAGACGCTTATTGGTTAGGTGAAGCGCAAAGTAGAGTTGTAGTTTCATGCGCTGCTGATCAAGTTGCTCAATTAGAGCAGTCGGCTAAAGCTGCAAGTGTGGCATTTACTATTTTGGGGAATGTAACAAATGGCGATGTTGTAGTGGATAATGAAAATTGGGGTACCATTGCTACTTGGAAAAATGAATACGATACCGCAATAGAAAAAAAATTATAAGCCTTAATTAAAAAGATTCAATGTCAAAACAACCAACAATAGTTGTTACAGGAGCCGCTGGTTTTATTGGTTCTGTTTTTGTTCAATATTTAAATGAACAAGGCTTGGATCAATTATTATTAGTGGATGACTTTGGTGTTGAATCAAAAAGAACAAACTGGGAGTCTAAAAAATTTATTAAAGCAATAGAACGTCAAGCTTTTTTAGCCCAATTAGATGCGGATGAATTTGAGATTGATTTGATTGTGCATTTAGGCGCTAGAACAGATACTACTGAATTTAATTACGCTATTCATGAAGCATTGAATGTGGAATATTCAAAAGCAATCTGGCATTATGCAACTAGAAAAAATATTCCTTTAATCTATGCTTCATCTGCTGCTACATATGGCTCAGGTGAACATGGGTATGAAGACAGTCATGCTATTTTAGATCAATTAGAGCCTTTAAACCCATACGGAGTAAGTAAGAATGAATTTGATAAATGGGCAATCGCGCAATCTACTTGTCCTCCTGCTTGGACTGGTTTGAAATTTTTTAATGTGTATGGTCCAAATGAAGCACACAAAGGAAGAATGGCTAGTGTAATTTTCCATTCCTTTAATCAAATAAAAGCTTCAGGATTCGTAAAATTATTTAGAAGCCACCGTCCAGATTTCAAGGATGGGCAACAGCTTCGTGATTTTATTTATGTAAAAGATTTAGTGTCTGTTATTGGATGGATGCTGCACCATATGTATGCGCATCAATGGGATCAATCAAAGAATGGATTATACAATTTAGGTACAGGGAAAGCAAGGTCTTTCTATGATTTAGCTGCCAATACTTTCACTGCACAAGGGCTTGATCCAAACATTGAATTCGTGGATATGCCCGAGGATATCAGAGATAAATACCAATATTTTACAGAAGCCAATATGGCTAAATTGCGATTGGCAGGTTATGACAAACCATTTTCAAGTTTAGAGGAAGGGGTGCAAGACTATGTCGCGAATTACTTAGTGCCAGGTCAAAAGTATTAATCTTACTTTAAAAGTTAAAGAGAAAATATACTATTCCGTAGCGATCGTTTTCCCGAGAGCCTAGGGATAGGTATATTTTCTCTTTATTAAGTTGAAATAACTAGTGTGATTTTAAGAAAGCAATTG
>CAZLKW010000046.1:7392-10520 GCA_964560215.1 uncultured Sediminibacterium sp.
TATAAGCAGTTAATTTTTTTCCAGCTAATTGCATATTGGATTCAAAATCACTTACCATTTTTGGTGAAGGAGATTGGTCTAAGTTTCCAAAAAATCCAATGATATCACATTGAATAGATTTCAATTTATCCATATTTGATTCAGGACGTCCGTAATACATGACAGATCCTTTAGCTTGTGAACCAGCTAAAATAGCAGTTTGTAAACTCCACATACCTCCAAAGCACCAACCCACACTATAGATAGATGCTTTTGGTTCTGCATGTTTTATAGCACCTTGAATTAGTGCAACCATACGATTCATGTCTGCTCCACGCATTAATTTCATAGCGCTATCTGGGGTTGCTGCAACTTTTCCATCGTACATATCCACTGCCATTACGTTCACATCGCCCAAGTCTTTAAAATATTGGTCTGCCTCCATTTTGATATTGTCATTTAGTCCCCACCATTCTTGAATGACAATAAGCCATTTGTCTGATTTTTTCTTGGAAGGTATAAAATAAGCTTGCCCTTGTTTGCCATCTGCAGCATCAAATGGGACAATTTTGCCTAATAAGTTAGCTGGGTTAACTTGAATTGGTGCCAAATGCATCTGAGCAAATTTTGATTGACTGGCTTCAAGTTGATATGCTTGTTGTGTCTCCATATTTAAACATTCAATCACTTCGCCTTTGTCTAAAGCTACATGTTGCGTTTTTTCCCATTTCCAGCTCAATAAACTTGCAGCAATGAGGAGGGTTAATAGGGCAAATACGGACTTTTTCATAGAAATAATATTAAATTGATTTAAGATGTTCACTTTTAAATAACATTTATAAACATTTATTGTTTAGGCGGTTTTATACATTTTGTAGCCGGTGTTTTTTAACTTATTTTTGTATGACCTCTAAGAAATTTTCCAAATAAAAGGCGGTCACATTAAAAAACCATTGATTGGGTGCTCCACAATAGGCAACTATTGCTGGAATTCCTTTTTCAATATTATATGAATTTAAAGTTATGGCAAAGTATATTTTTGTTACGGGTGGTGTTACAAGTAGTTTAGGTAAAGGTATTATTGCTGCATCCCTAGCTAAGTTATTACAGGCTCGTGGCATTACTGCTACTATCCAAAAATTTGACCCCTATATTAACGTTGATCCAGGTACTTTAAATCCTTATGAACATGGTGAATGTTATGTGACTGAAGATGGCGCTGAGACTGACCTTGATTTAGGTCATTATGAGCGTTTCTTGAATATTCCAACTTCACAAGCCAATAACGTAACAACAGGTAGAATATATCAGACTGTGATTAATAAAGAGAGAGCTGGAGAGTTTCTAGGTAAAACAGTACAAGTGGTACCTCATATTACTGATGAGATCAAGCATCGTATGTTGTTATTAGGTAAAGAAGGTAAATACGACGTAGTGATTACTGAAATTGGGGGAACAGTGGGTGATATTGAAAGTTTGCCTTTTGTTGAAACAGTAAGACAAATACAATGGGAGTTGCCAGAGGAAGATGTGATGGTGGTGCATTTAACTTTAGTACCTTATTTAAAAGCTGCTAAAGAACTAAAAACTAAACCTACACAACATAGTGTAAGAATGTTAAGTGAAGCAGGAGTGCATCCAGATGTGATTGTTTGTAGAGCAGAAGAACCATTGAATGATGATATTAAAAGAAAAATTGCATTATTCTGTAATGTAAAAGCAGGAAGAGTTATTGAAGCGGCGGATGCCTCTACAATCTATGAAGTGCCTTTGAAAATGTTAGAAGAGAAATTAGATTTAATTGTACTTGAGAAGTTAAAGATTACAAAATTTAATGAACCTGATTTAACAAAGTGGAGTTTGTTCTTAGATAAATTAAAAAATCCAAAAGCGACTGTTAATATTGGATTAATTGGAAAATATATTGAGCTTCAAGATGCTTATAAATCAATCTTGGAAGGTTTTATACATGCAGGAGCAATGAACGAGGTGAAGGTGAATGTAGTGAATGTGCATAGTGAAAATATCACAGCTGAAAATGCCCAAGCACAATTGTCTGGATTAGATGGCTTATTAGTGGCACCTGGTTTTGGTAATAGGGGGATTGAAGGAAAAATTATTGCAGTACAATATGCGCGTGAAAATAAATTACCCTTCTTTGGCATTTGTTTAGGGATGCAGATGGCAGCCATTGAGTTTGCCCGAAATGTACTTGGTAAAAAAGAAGCCAATTCTACAGAGATGAATCCTGCCACACCTGATCCGGTGATAGATCTCATGGATGAGCAAATGAAAGTGACTGCCAAGGGAGGTACCATGCGATTGGGTTCTTATCCCTGTGTGTTAGAAAAAGAATCACTTGCGCAACGCATTTATGAAAAAGAGTTAATTCACGAAAGACATCGTCATCGTTGGGAGTTCAATAATAAGTACCTGGCTGATTTTGAAAAAGCAGGTATGATGGCCAGTGGAAAAAATCCGGATTCCGGGCTTGTAGAAATTATTGAATTAAAAGATCATCCATTTTTCATCGGCGTGCAATACCACCCTGAATTGAAAAGCACCGTTGAACAGCCGCAACCAATTTTTGTTCACTTTATAAAAGCCGCATTGGAGCGAGCGGAGCAAAATATCAGCAAGGGGTCCTTGCCTCTTCAACACTCGTAAGCCCATTTGCTTCCCTTATCTTTGTCGGCCAATTATTCGCCAAATCAGCAATACGCATGAACTTTGATCGTAATACCTTACTGGGCTTTGTACTTCTTGCCGTTTTATTTTTCGGTTACTTCTACTACACTAATCAAGAACAAGCCGCCTATAATAAAGCAAAAGCTCGTCAGCAATTTATTGAGGATTCAATGGCTAAGGCCAATCGTCCTATCCTCAATGATACTGTTGACCAGACCAACTTGGTTCGTGTTGATAGTTTACAACGAGTAGTCTCTGCTGGATTTTTCGCTACCGCTGCTCAAGGCACTGAAGAGGAAGTAATGGTGGAAAATGAGCTGATGAAGGTAGTCTTCTCCACAAGGGGTGGTCAAGTAAAGCGAGTAGAATTAAAAAATTATCAACAGTTCGGGGATTCACAAAGAGTGAGTTTGGCATCTACTTCCTTTGGTCAGCTAGGTTCCACGGTGAATACTGGCAAT
>CAZLKW010000046.1:10530-11546 GCA_964560215.1 uncultured Sediminibacterium sp.
AAATTAGTTTCCAACTACAATCCTCAGATACCACTCAGGCTACAAGTATTACGCACGTATACACCATTAAGCCAAATGACTATTTGATTGATTTTTCTATTGACCTGCAAGGCGCTAATCAGTTGCTTACGCAAGGATTTATGAATCTCGGCTGGCAGTACGAGGCATTGAAGCAAGAATCTGATATTGCCTACGAAAAACAAAATACGCAGGTTGGCTTTATCGAAGATGGCAATTTTGATTACTTCACCATTGGAAATAAAAATTCTGTTGATTTCAGTAAGAATGTAAGTTGGGTGGGCGTACGTCAGCGATTCTTTTTTTCTGCTATTGCACATCCGCAAGGCTTTAGTGGAGGACAAGTAAACTGGACGGTTCCTGCGGACTCTACAGGATCGGTTGTGCGCTCAGTAGCCTCGCTGAAATTGCAATTTCCGGTAGCGGCTACGGCGTCTACTAAATTAAGCTTGTATTACGGTCCCTCAGATTATCATATTCTGAAAAAGTATGATTACGAATTTGATAAGCTTGTAAATCTGGGGCAAGGGATCTATGCGTTTGTTCGCCCCTTGAATAAATATGTGATTGTTCCCATTTTTGACTTCATGCGTCAGTTTTCATTTGGTAATATTGGATTGGCGATTGTATTACTTACGCTCATTATTCGGTTGGTAATTTCTCCCTTAACTTATTCCAGTTATCTGAGTGGAGCAAAGATGAAAGCCCTGCGTCCGGAGATTGCCAAGCTGAAAGAGAAGTTTGGAGATGACCAGCAGTCTATGAGCATGGAGCAAATGAAGCTTTTCCGCGAGGCGGGCGTAAATCCCTTAGGTGGATGTATTCCTGCTTTGTTACAAATTCCAATCTTCTTCGCTTTGTTCAGTTTCTTCAATGTGGTCTTGTTCACTTCGTGAACATCGCCGTGTGCTGTCTTCATTTTCTTCTTGTAAGAAGGACCCGCGGTCTCGTTCTCGTTCTGTCTCGTGAAGCTCGGCATCATTCCGTTGAACTCCAAC
>CAZLKW010000046.1:11556-11989 GCA_964560215.1 uncultured Sediminibacterium sp.
CCTATTCGCTTTGGTTTTCACATTCCTCTTTTTGGGGATCACCTGAGTCTGTTTAATCTGTTAGCAACTGCAACAAGTCTTTTGATTTCTATTTACAGCATGAGCATGAGCCCGGATCAGAGTAATCCTATGATGAAGTATATGCCGTATATCTTCCCGGTATTCATGCTGTTTTTCTTCAACAATCTGCCTTCTGCATTAACCTGGTATTACACGGTTTCCAATTTAATAACCTTGGCGCTTCAATTTGTGATTCAGCATTATATTATTGATCACGATAAAATATTGGCTAAAATTCAAGATAATCGCAAAAAGCCAAAATCAAAATCAAAATGGCAGGAGCGCTTGGAGCAAATGCAAGAGCAGCAGAAAAAGTTAAAAGACATGCAGGATCGTGGCAAGCGCTGATAATCTTGCTTAATTCGATGTAACT
>CAZLKW010000047.1:0-2598 GCA_964560215.1 uncultured Sediminibacterium sp.
CCTCTTTTCGAGGACCTTTTTTTGTGCTAATTACACTACCTTTACTATTCTAAACGATACATTATGGGCAACTTAGGATTTCAAGAATTATTAATTATTGGTGTAGTTATTTTAGTAATGTTTGGCGGAAGAAAAATTCCTGAATTCATGCGTGGATTAGGTAAAGGAATTCGTGAATTCAACGATGCCAAAAATAACGTGAAAAAAGAATTAGAAGAAGGCATTAAAGAGAAGGACGAGAAAGCTTCTTAATTCCAATGTTCTCTTATTCTGACATTCAAACTTACCATGGTCAATTAAAGACCGGAGAAGCAACCTGTGTGCAGGCTGTTCAATTTTATTTAGAACAAATAAAAAATCAAAAAGATCTAAATGCATTTTTAGAAGTTTTTGAAGACGATGCTTTATCACGTGCACATGAACTAGACGAAGCGCGTCTTGCAGGAAATGCAATCGGTCCTTTGCATGGTGTAGTGGTGGGAATTAAAGATGTCATTTCTTATAAAGGCCATGCACTTACCGCAGCGTCTAAAATACTAGAAAATTATAAAGCAGTTTATTCTGCTACTGCAATCGAAAATTTAATTGCAGCAGGCGCGATTATTATTGGCCGTCAAAACTGTGATGAGTTTGCAATGGGTAGTAGTAACGAAAACTCTGCATTTGGTCCTGTAAAAAATGCAGCCGATAAATCACTTGTCCCTGGTGGTTCTTCTGGTGGTTCTGCCGTTGCCATACAAGCTGGATTATGCATGGTGAGTTTAGGATCAGACACGGGCGGATCGGTACGCCAACCTGCAGACTTTTGTGGTGTGATTGGATTGAAGCCAAGTTATGGCAGGATTTCAAGGTATGGACTAATTGCCTATGCATCCTCCTTTGATCAAATAGGCATTTTTAGTAAAACAGTGCTAGATGCTGCCCTGGTTCTAGAAGTGATTGCTGGAGCAGATGATTTTGATAGTACGTTGTCTTCTGAAAAAGTGCCTGCATATAGTCAATCTTTAAGTTTAAATGACGGTGCAAAAAAGATTGCCTACTTCAAAGAAACTTTAACACATCCAGGTTTAGATCCCGAGATAAAAAATCAGATCGAAAATAAAATCGCTCAATTACGCGAAGCGGGACATACGGTAGAAGCAGTTGAATTTGATTTATTGAATTTTATTGTACCTACTTATTATGTATTAACGACCGCAGAGGCTTCTAGTAATTTGTCAAGATTTGATGGCATCCGATTTGGGCATAGAACCAAAGAAAAAGTAGCTGACCTAGCGGATATGTATAAATTATCTAGGACAGAGGGCTTTGGGGAAGAAGTGCAGCGAAGAATTTTATTAGGCACTTTCGTTTTAAGTGCTGGATATTTCGATGCTTATTTTACCAAAGCACAACAAGTACGTCAAAAATTAGTCGACTTTACGAGCCAGGTTTTTGAACAATATGATTTTATCATTTCTCCAACTGTACCAACAACCGCTTTTAAATTAGGGACAAAACATCATTCAGCAACGGAAGTTTTCTTGGCTGATATTTACACCGTCTATGCTAATCTAGTTGGGATACCTGGCATCTCATTGCCTTTGTTTACACATTCCAATGGCATGCCTTTTGGATTGCAAATTATGAGTGCCCCTTTTAAAGAATCCGCTTTACTTAATTTCTCCAATTCCTTAATGGAAGCTTAATAACTTTCATATGAGAGTATACATTTCTTTTTTATGTTTCTTTTCTTGTCTTAATAGCTTAATAGCTCAAGACAGTCTTACCATGAATAGAATTGGATTCGGGAGTTTGTTTACGGTACAAGCTGTTCCAAATAATGACAAGTCATTTGTAATTGAGATGCATCCTAAAGCGATTAGCTTTGTTCAATCCTACATGGAAAAAGAAGGCCCAGGTTTAAGAAAAATGAAAACTTGGGCAAAGCCTTATTTTAATTTGTACGATCAAATATTAATTGCGAATGGCATTCCTGTGGAGTTAAAATATTTGAGTGTCATAGAAAGTCATTTAAGTTCGCAGGTTGTTTCTTGGGCAGGCGCTGCAGGCCCATGGCAAATCATGCCGGCAGAAGCAACGCGCTTGGGATTGAAATTATTGCCCAATGACGAAAGAATGGATTATCAAAAAAGTACACAAGCAGCTGCAACCATATTAAGAGAATTATATCAACAATTTGGAGATTGGTTATTGGTTGTAGCGGCTTATAATGGAGGAGCAGGTAGATTGAGTAAGGCTATTGAAAAAAAGAAAACAAAAGATTTCTGGGCTTTACAATACGAGCTTCCTTTAGAGACAAGAAATCATGTAAAAAAATTCATCGCAACGCATGCAATTTTTGAAGGGGTGGTGCTAAATGAAGCGCCTAGTCCGAATGTCTTGCCACAAAACAGGTCAAGTCAAACAGGCATGGAGGTTTTGTCTATTTCAGGCCGGTTTAATGCAAAAACAATTGCAAGCTTTTTAAAAATCCCACTAGTTAATTTAAAGGAGTTGAATCCAAATATGGATGCGCAATTGTCAGCAGGAAAGGCATACAATTTAGTATTGCCTGCGAAAGAGGCTAAAATATTTGAGGCCCATAAAAGTCAAATT
>CAZLKW010000047.1:2608-11799 GCA_964560215.1 uncultured Sediminibacterium sp.
ATACAATCTTAATATCAGGATAATGATTAAACTATTTTAGAAATCATCATCGAACTCATCTTTGTCGTCAAACAAATCGTCGTCCTCTAAGTTTAAGTCTTCTTCTAATCCGAAATCATCGTCTTCGCCTTTTTTTGCTTTACCAGCTTTCTTTGTTGTTTTTGGCAAATCAAATTCAGCGAAATCTGGATCCCAACTGTCATCTTCTTCTTCGGATTTTCCCCAATCATCATTGTCTTCTTCTTCCTCCTCAATATCATCGTCCTCGTCATCCACTTTTTTCTTAGAAGATCTTGATTTTTCAGCTTTTACTACGCCATTTTTTGGTGTCGCTGTCTTTTTCTCTTTTGTAGATTTTACTGCCATAACTCAATCAAAATATTTATGTAAATTTCAAATGAAAATTTTATTTATCAAAAATAATGCGACTTTTTTTATTGCTTTTTTTTGATTATAAATGTACAATTTGATCTCTACCTGGGCCGTTAGAAACGTACTTTACCGGCACACCCAAATATTCATTAATAAATTCGATATATGTTTTCATGGTAGCAGGTAATTCACCCTCTTTCTTCATTTGTGTTGTATCTATTTCCCAACCTGCCATTTTCTTCCAAATTGGAGTAACAGGCGTTCCGACTAATTGGAAAGGAACATAGTCTATTTGTTTGCCTTCCATCTCATAAGCAATACCTAATTCTAATTCTTTGAATGAATCTAGAATATCAGCTTTGGTCATGATGATCTGCGTTACACCATTAATCATACAAGTGTATTTTAGGGCTACTAAGTCTATCCAGCCACATCTACGTGGGCGACCTGTTGTTGCACCAAATTCACTTCCAATTTTTCTTAATTCTTCTCCTTTATCATCGTGCAATTCAGTAGGGAAGGGGCCGCTACCAACACGCGTACAATAGGCTTTAGAAATACCAAATACTTCTCCAATTTGCTTAGGAGACACACCCAATCCTGTACAAACACCAGCAGAGATAGTATTACTAGAAGTAACAAAAGGGAAAGTTCCAAAGTCTATGTCTAACATTGAGCCTTGTGCACCTTCGGCCAATACTTTTTTACCCTTGCTAATTTGGTCGTTAATGAAATATTCACAGTTAATGATATTCATCGTTTTCAAAAACTCAATCGCTTCAAAGAATTCAGATTCCATTTCAGAAATATCTTCGTTGAAATTATAGCTATCCAAAATCTTTTGGTGCTTCATTCTTAAAGCAATGTATTTACTGATGAACTTCTTGTCTAATAAATCACCCACTCTTAATGCATTTCTACCAGTCTTATCCATATAAGCGGGTCCAATACCTTTTAGGGTAGATCCAATTTTAGCCTCCCCTTTAGACAATTCAGATGCTTTGTCTAAAGCTCTATGACTTGGGATGATAATATTTGTACGCTCGGAGATAAATAAATTCTTTTTAACGTCAATACCCATACTTGCTACTGCGTCACATTCTTTTTTCAAAGTCACTGGATCAAGTACGACTCCATTCCCAATGATATTGATTTTATCTTGATGAAAAATTCCTGATGGTATTTGATGCAACACCATTTTAGTACCATTTACATACAATGTGTGTCCAGCATTTGGGCCACCTTGGAATCGAGCAATCACATCGTATTTTGGTGCGAAATAATCCACGATTTTACCTTTGCCTTCGTCACCCCATTGAAGTCCTAAAATTACGTCTACCATAAGTTTGAATTTGAGTAGCAAAAATAAGTCTAGAAAAGTTTATTACCTATTTAAGCTTTAAATATTAGGGATTGTTTTCACACATATTTTTCCCAAGATGTTGATTACTTGATTTTAGACCGCCTCGGTATCAAAACGAGTCACTTTTTGTATGCCATTCAGTGCTTGTATACGGGCTACTAATTCTTCTAGCTCGTCCTTATCGTGTACAAAAACCTTGATGGTACCTTCAAACATGCCATCTTTGGACTCAATCGTCAAGGCGGCAATATTGATTTTTAGATCTCCACTAATAATAGTGGTAATTTTATTGACCACCCCTACATCGTCTAATCCAATTATACTAAGTCCAGTAAGGAAGGAAATTTCTTTATTCTTAGCCCATTTGGTTTTTACAACTCGGTGTCCATAATTTGCTAATAGTTGTGTTGCATTAGGACAACTCGTTCGATGAATGATTAATCCTTTTGCAGTACTTACAAATCCAAAAACATCATCCCCAGGAATAGGGTTGCAACATTTAGCTAGGGTATATTTAATTTTATCACTTGATTCACCAAAGATGATTAATTCTGAATCTCCTTTTTTAGGTAAAGGTTTATAAGTTGTAATTTCTGCATTTGGATCTACTGGCGCTATGATTGGTTTTGGAGCTTCAATCTTATCACCAATCACTTGAAAGGTTTTAAGTTCCTTTAAATCGATAGACTTAGTAGCAATTTTATACAACAAGTCCAGTTGACTTGGTTCTTTATAAAAGTGGACCAATTGGTCTAGGTTATATGGGTTATAGGTGGCTCCAATGCCTTCGAGTTTCCTTTTTACTGTATATTTTCCTTCTTCTGATATGATTTTCTTTTCCTCTCTTAAAGCATCTTTAATACTATTCTTTGCTTTAGCGGTCACCACATTATTTAACCAATCTTCAGTGGGTTTTTGTTTATTACTTGTTATAATTTCTATCTGGTCTCCACTTCTTAATTTGTGGCTAATTGGCACTAATTTATGATTTACTTTTGCGCTGATGCACTTAGATCCAATAGCTGTATGGATATAAAATGCAAAGTCAAGGGCAGAGCTATCCACCGGCAACATCTTGACCTCTCCTTTTGGAGTATAGACATAAATTTCCTCTGCTAAAAAAGAGGTTTTAAAGTCTTGTAAAAAGTCAATACTTTCTTCTTCTTGATTACCTAGAGCTTCTCTTATTTGTCCAAACCATTTATCAAAACGATCCTCGCTTTGTGTACCTTCTTTGTATTTAAAATGCGCAGCAAGACCTTTTTCGGCAATTTCATTCATTCTTTTGCTTCGAATTTGCACTTCTACCCACTTTCCTTGTGGCCCCATCACAGTTGTATGCAATGCCTCATATCCATTGCTCTTTGGATTGCTCAGCCAGTCTCTTAACCTCTCTGGTGAGGGCAGGTATTCGTCTGTCACTATGGAGTATACTTTCCAGCATTCTTCTTTTTCTTTTTCAAGTGGTGTATCAAGAATAATTCTAATCGCAAAAAGGTCATACACTTCTTCAAAACTTACACCTTTCTTTTTGATCTTATTCCAAATTGAATGAATGCTTTTTGGTCTTCCAAAAATGTCAAAATGTAGGCCAGTTATATTTAATTTTTCTTTTAATGGCCTTACAAATTCATTAATATACTTTGTACGCTCTCTTTTTGTCTCAGTTAATTTTCTTGCAATCTCTTTATACTTATCTGGTTCCAAATATTTCATGGAAAGATCTTCCAATTCCGTTTTGATATTATATAAACCCATACGATGGGCCAATGGCGCATATACCCAAATTGTTTCAGAAGCAATTTTTAATTGCTTCTCTTGTTTCATGGAATCCATCGTACGCATATTGTGCAACCTATCCGCAAGTTTGATCAAGATCACTCTTGGATCATCGGTCAAAGTGAGCAAGATTTTTTTGAAATTCTCTGCTTGCTGACTACTATTGGTATCCATTACCGTAGCGATTTTTGTTAACCCGTCAACAATTTTAGCAATCTCATTTCCAAATTCGCTTTTTATATCGTCTAATGTAATATCGGTGTCTTCGACTGTATCATGAAGTAAAGCGCAAATGGTACTTCGAACACCTAATCCAATTTCATCTGCAGAAATCATGGCCACTGCGATAGGATGTAGAATATAGGGCTCTCCACTTTTACGACGCATTGTTTTATGAGCGTCAGCTGCCATTTCAAAGGCAGTTCTCAATAATTCTCTATCCCCTTTTTTAAGTTTTGTTCTCAAGGTTCTGAGCAGGGCACGGTAATGTCGAACAATCTCTTTTTTCTCTTGTTCGTCGTTCAAGTTGTAGGGTTTCACAACTGCATTCACTAATTCGCGCTCTGTACTTTCCATGCTTATACGAAAATACGTAAAAGCGGTGTAACTTTGACCCGCTATGTCAACTACCCAGCCTAAACCTATATTTAAATCTTCTATTTTAAGGAGGGTATTTTCCTTTGTTGGGCCCTATCGGTTTATTTTTTGGATCAATGTTTTTTTAGGGATTTTCTTAGCATTCGCAACCCCAGTTCGACCTTATTTAATTCAAGCAACGGTTAACCTTGCCATAGGGAAGTCGGTGCCACTTCCAGAATGGGTGCATTATGTCTTACCTACTGATGCTTTTAATTCTGTTCTTCAGCTTATTTTGGCCATCTCACTATTTCAGGTAGCTTTTATAATTATTGAAACCTTATTTCGTTTTTGTTTCACATTTGGTATGGCTTGGCTGGGACAACAAGTGATAAGAGATTTAAGGAATAAGGTATATCAAAAAATAATGTTCTGGGAAATGCGTCAATTTGATAAAACGCCAATTGGTACATTAACAACTAGGACAATCAATGATATAGAAAGTATCAATGATATTTTTTCTGATGGATTAATTCCAATCATTGCAGACTTTTTAACCATTGTAGTTACCTTGACTACTATGTTCTTTATCAATTGGAAGTTGACATTGATTTGTCTTATTCCATTTCCTATCATGCTTATCGCTACTTATTTTTTTAAAGAAAGTGTGAACAAAAGTTTTGTGCAAGTTCGAAACGCAGTAGCTGCGCTGAATGCTTTTGTACAAGAACATATTTCTGGTATGCAGGTTGTTCAAGCTTTTGCTGCGGAAGAAAAAGAACTGAAAAAATTTGACGCCATTAATGAGAAACATAAGAAAGCAAATATCAATGCCATTTTTGCTTATTCAGTTTTCTTCCCTGTGGTGGAAGTTGTTTTAGCATTAAGTATTGGTCTGATCGTTTGGTGGGTAGCAGGACAAACTTTAGATGCTGGCTTATTAGTTGCTTTTATTTTATTTCTGAATCAAATTTTTAGACCGCTAAGAATGATTGCAGATAAATTCAATGTGCTACAAATGGGGATGGTGGCTGCTGAGCGAGTATTCAAGATTTTAGACAATGAAGATATTACGACCGATCAAGGTCAATATAATCCAGCTAAAATTGTTGGAGCTATAGAGTTTAAAGATGTACAGTTTGCATACGATGCCCCCAATTGGATTTTAAATCAACTCAACTTTAAAGTAGAAGCTGGTGAAACTGTGGCATTGGTTGGACCAACTGGAAGCGGGAAGTCTTCCATCATCAGTATTTTGAATCGACTATATCCCTATCAAGCAGGACAAATATTATTAGATGGGGTTGCAATCGAGGATTATTCATTGGATAGACTAAGAGGTTCTATTGGTGTGGTCTTGCAAGATGTATTTTTATTTTCCGGTTCAGTGTACGACAATATCACCCTTCGCAATCCAGCTATTCTTCCAGCACAAGTGGAGGAAGCTGCAAAAATGATTGGCATGCACGATTTTATCATGCAGTTGCCGGGTGGTTATCAATATCAGGTGATGGAAAGGGGCGCGACACTTAGTTTAGGCCAAAGACAATTATTAAGTTTTATTCGTGCATTGTTATACAATCCAAGCATTTTGATTTTAGATGAAGCAACTTCTTCTATTGATACAGAGAGTGAGCAGTTGATAGAAAAAGCAATTGAAACCCTCATTCAAGGAAGAACTTCAATTGTCATTGCTCACCGATTATCTACCATTCGGAAGGCCGATCAGATCCTTGTTTTAGAGCAGGGTAAAATCATTGAAAAAGGCACACATCAGTCCTTGATGGAGCAGGGAGGATTTTATAAAGCCTTGAATGAAATGCAATTAGACCCTAAAAAAGGGGCGTAATTTCACAATCTATTGAAATTCAATAGATTGTAACTTTCTAAAACATTTGAATTAAGGCTATATTTCTGTTAAATATTCTAATATTTCAGCAGGTTTATTCCTATCTTTGCCGCAAATTTTGAGATCCCTATGGCATCTAGACGTATTAAATCTTTACTGGTATTGTGTTTGAGCTTATTTACATTGGCTTTTGCTAGTGCTTCATTTGCTAACGAAAAAGTAGCGCATGCAGACAATCATGCAGTTGCTCAGGATTCATTACATACAACTGTGGATTCGAATTTAGCTACTGCAGATACATCTACTGCAACACATGCTACTGCTGGACATGAAGAAAAAGAATTCAATGTTACAGAGACAATTTTAGAACACATCAAGGATGATCATAGCTGGCATTTATGGGGTCATACTTCAATTCACTTACCTGTTATTTTATATACACCAAAAGGTATTGAAGTTTTTTCTTCTGCAAAATTCATGGACGAACACCATGAACCAATTGTATACAAAAGTAATTTTGATTATAAAATCATAGAAGGCAAAGTAAAAGTAGTAGACGCAACGGGTGCAATCGACGAAGCAGCAACTAAAACTTTATGGGATTTTTCTATTACTAAGAACGTAGCTTCTTTGTTGGTTTCTGTATTCATTATTTTATTGGTTATTTTGACAGCAGCATCTGCATACAAGAAAACAGGTGTAACATCGGCGCCTAAAGGTGTTCAGTCATTGATGGAGCCAATTGTTTTGTTTGTTAGAGATGAATTAGCGATACCAAATATTGGTAAAAAGAAATACGCGAAATTCATGCCTTTCTTATTGACTGTATTTTTCTTAATCTTGGTCAACAACTTCTTAGGATTGATTCCTTTCTTCCCAGGAGGTGCCAATGTAAGCGGCAATATTGCATTCACAATGACTTTAGCAGTTTGCGTATTCATTGTGGTGAATTTGAGTGCGAATAAAAATTATTGGGAACACATTTTCTGGATGCCAGGTATGCATTGGAGCATGAAATTGTTCTTAGCGCCTATTGAATTAATTGGTGTGTTTACAAAGCCTATCTCTTTAATGATTCGTTTGTTTGCGAACATTACTGCTGGCCACATCTTAGTATTGAGTTTGATTTGTATCATATTTATTTTCAAAACAGTGTATGCTTCTGCAATTGCAGTTCCTTTCGCAGTGTTTATTGGCATGATTGAATTATTGGTTGCATTCTTGCAAGCCTATATCTTCACGATGTTAACTGCAATGTATATTGGAATGGCAAACGAAGAGCACCATCATGATCATAAAGAAGAAGCACATCACTAAAAAATATTTAACTTTTTTTCAATAACAATTAAAACGTAAAAAAATGGTAGGAAGTATTGCTGCAATTGGCGCTGGATTAGCTGCTATCGGTGCTGGATTAGGTATCGGTATGATTGGTAAAGGTGCTGTTGAAGGTATTGCTCGTCAGCCAGAAGCTGCGAACGAAATCCGTTCAAGCATGATTGTTGCTGCTGCATTCGTTGAGGCCGTTGCCTTGTTTGCTGTGGTTGTTGCCCTTTTGGGTAACGGATAATCTGCTGAGGATTTCCTTAAGAAAATAAATAGGCCCAAGCACAGGGCGAAAGGCCTATTTTTTAAATTGAATTATTAATTAAGATAAACGAATAGTATGTTCTTATTAGAAGTAAATCCACTTGTGTTGCCAGATATCGGTTTGGTATTTTGGAACACCATTGCATTTGTAGTGCTTTTAGTTGTTTTAGGCAAGTTTGCTTGGAAACCAATGTTAAAAGCAATCGCAGATCGTGAAAACGGAATTGAAGAAGCATTGTTACGTGCAGATAAGATGAAAGCTGAAATTGCTGCGATGCAAAATGAAAATGAAGCATTGTTAGCTAAAGCACGTGAGGAAAGAGCTGGATTGTTAAAAGACGCAAAAGAAACTGCTGACAAGATGGTTTCTGAAGCAAAAGATAAAGCGAAGCTTGAATATGAGCGCATTATCAATGATGCTCAATTGGCCATCACACAACAAAAAAATGCTGCATTAATTGATGTTAAAAATCAAGTAGGCAATTTAGTAGTTGAAGTGGCTGAGAAAGTATTAAGAAAAGAGTTGTCTAATAAAGCAGAACAAGAAAGCTATATTAAACAAATCGCTGAAGGAGTTAAGTTAAATTAAAAAGTAAGAAATGCCCAACGTACGTTTAGCAGGAAGATACGCAAAGAGCTTACTCGATTTAGCCATTGAACAAAATCAATTGGATGCGGTATATGCTGACATGAAATATTTTCAATCAGTTTGTACACAAAGTCATGATTTTGTGAATGTGTTAAGAAGCCCAATTATTAAAGCAGATCAAAAGAATGCCATCATACATGCTGTTATTAAAGATGCAGTAAGCGTATTTTCATTGTCTTTTATTGTTTTACTAGTTAAGAAAAGTAGAGAAAGTGCATTGCCGGAAATAGCAACTGCATTCATTGAGCAATACAATGCATTAAATGGAATTCATCAAGTTAGTTTAACTACAGCAGTAGCAATTAGCGAAGATTTAAAGCAGTCTATTGAACAAAAAATTAAAACCGAAACTCAATTTAAAACTGTTGAATTAACAACACATACCAATGAAGATTTGATTGGTGGATTTGTGTTGTCATTTGACAATAACTTAATTGACGCAAGTATAAAAAGAGATTTATTAGATATCAAGAAGCAATTTTTATCTAACGAATTTGAAGCAAAATTAAAATAACATAACAATCATACATTAAATAAGTATTTATGGTGGACATTAAACCTGATGAAATATCCGCAATTCTTAGACAGCAATTGAGCAACTTCAATGCTTCAGCTGATTTAGAAGAAGTAGGAACTGTATTACAAGTGGGTGATGGTATTGCCCGTGTATATGGTTTGAATGGTGTTAGTAGTGGTGAGTTGGTTGAGTTTGAAAACGGAACCAAAGCTATTGCATTGAACCTAGAGGAAGACAATGTGGGTGTGGTAATGATGGGTGATAGCAAACAAATCAAAGAAGGTGATAAAGTAAAAAGAACTGGCCAAATCGCTTCTATTAAAGTAGGAGATGGTTTAGTAGGTCGTGTAATCAATATGTTGGGTGAGCCAATTGACGGCAAAGGTCCAATTAAAGGCGAATTGTATGAAATGCCATTGGAGCGTAAAGCGCCAGGGGTAATGCCATCATCTGCCCGCAAGGACAGGGTGTAACCGGGCACCGGCCAGCCCGTGGT
>CAZLKW010000048.1:0-11522 GCA_964560215.1 uncultured Sediminibacterium sp.
AGTTTACAATTTGATGCGGCTGTTGAATGGAGCAATGAGCATATGAGTATTGCGGGTAATGTGTTTTATAATACAGTGAAGGATTATATTTTTTACCAAAAGTTAAATGCTGTTGCTGGAGGTGATTCAGTCATCATGGATTATGCACATGATCCAGCTGGAGAGGAATTGTATGCATTTGCATTTAGACAAAAAGATGCGCATTTATATGGTGCAGAATTCAATGTAGATTTTCATCCACACCCATTAGATTGGTTACATGTTGAAAATAGTGTGAGCTTGATCCGTGGACAATTTAAAGATGCTTTAGACGGTTCTAAAAATTTACCAGGTATTCCAAGTGCAAGATGGTTATCTGAAATAAGAATCGAGTTGTTTAAAAAGTCAAAAGCAATAAAAAACAGTTTTATCAATGTACAATTAGATAATGTGTTTGCACAAAATCATCCATTTACAGGATACAATACAGAAACGCAAACGCCTGCTTATACTTTGTTGAATGTGGGTTATAGCACACAGATCCAACATCGCAATAAAACATTGTTTAGCATTTCATTGATAGGACAAAACATAACAGATGTAGCTTACCAACATCATTTGAATCGTTTAAAGTATGGTCCAGTGAACGAAGCGACTGGTCGTATGGGTGTATTCAATATGGGACGCAACTTTAGCTTTAAAGTGAATATTCCTTTTGGGAATTAATAATTATTTGGATTTACTCAATGGATTGATTAATTTTACTCAATCCATTGAGTAAAATAATTTTTATGTTCCAACGTGCACATTTACAGACACTTATAAAAAGATTGGAAGAGCCAAGACGCTTTATTCAGGTAGTTTTAGGGCCAAGACAGGTGGGTAAATCAACCATGGTACAGCAAATGTTGCCCAAGATGAACCTTCCGTTTCATTCGGTCTCAGCGGATGGGGTTATGGCTTCAAATGCAGTTTGGTTAAACGAGCAATGGGAAGTGGCCAGGATAAAGAAGCAATCATTAGGAGCAAATGAATTTTTACTTGTCATTGATGAAATTCAAAAGATTAATAATTGGAGTGAAACAGTGAAAGCGCTTTGGGATTTGGACACACAACAAAACATAGGTATTAAAGTGGTGCTTTTGGGTTCGTCAAGGTTAATATTACAAGAAGGTTTGACTGAGTCATTAGCGGGAAGATTCGAAAAAATATTCATGGGACATTGGAGCTTGCAAGAAATGGAAGCCGCTTTTGGTTATGATGCTGCAACCTATGCTTGGTTTGGAGGATACCCAGGAGCTGCAACTATGATTAATGATGAGGCAAGGTGGAAGCAATATGTTAAAGATGCATTGATAGAGACGAGTATTTTAAAAGATGTGCTCATGTTGTCTAGAATAGAAAAACCTACTTTAATGAAACATCTATTTGAACTAGGATGTTTATATTCTGGGCAAATACTTTCATTTACAAAAATCATGGGACAACTGCACGAAGCAGGAAATACAACAACCCTGTCGCATTATTTAAGTTTATTGGATACAGCAGGTTTATTAACAGGTATTGAAAAATATGCAAATAATACAATTCGAAAGAGATCCTCAAGTCCAAAATTTCAAGTGTACAATAATGCATTAATAAGTGCGCAATCATCAGATACATTTGATATGGTTCAAAAAGATCCAGCAAAATGGGGTCGTGTAGTTGAGTCGGCTATTGGCGCACATTTAATCAATCAATCTTTGACTGAGCAATTTGAATTAAGTTATTGGAGGGAAGGAAACGCAGAAGTAGATTTTGTTTTAGCTAGACAAGATAAAATTACTGCAATAGAAGTAAAGTCAAGTAAGGCAACTATAACAGATGGCATGAAAAAATTCGAAGCACATTTTTCTCCAAATAAAATGATTCTAGTGGGTGCAGATGGATTGTCATGGGAGCAATTTTTAAAAACAGATGTCAATAGCTTGTTTTAAAGGAGATTGTAGCTCAAAATCTAGCTCAAACCAGTGCCAAAATCAGTTTTGTAGATGGCATCCCAACTATGGCACCTACGGAAGGAAATAACCAAGTTTTAAGCGTAATCAATTCAATATCAATGGATATGGGGGTTGGCGCTCAGGCCTTCGGCCCGCGCCACCACAAAACACTCATTTTGTTTATTTCTTAGACTTAAAAGCTTTAATTTTACAAACAGCTGATAAACAATAGTGTTGCAAATACATTTATGTCCGACAAAATTATACTTTCAGATTTAATAGCACAGGTTCAAAAAACGATCAGATATATCTTTTCGCAATATGTCCTATTGTTCAAAATATCCTTGCTTACAAGTATTTTGGCTATTGGCTATTGGTTTTTCCAGGCAGATAAATACCAAGCAGACGCCACTTTTATCGTGGAGGAAAAGTCAGGCTCAAAGTCAGGACTTGGCGCATTGGCTTCGCAGGTTGGATTTGATTTAGGCGGATTAACAGGCGGCAATGCAGGCTTGTTTGAGGGAGATAATATTTTAGATATTATGCAATCCCGACTCATAGTTGAGAAAGTTTTATTGAGTAAGGTAGATTCAACCAATAATGCTTCCCAGACTTTAGCAGATTTATATGCTGCTTCACATGGTCTAAAGAAAAAGTGGTTCAAAAATCCGGACTTAGTGAATTTCAAATTTGGTCAAGCGTCCAAATCTGAAAAAGACAAACTACAACAGGACAGTCTTGTTTACGTGGTTTTTGAGCAAGTGGTAAAAAATAATTTAGTCGTAAAGAGACAAAATAAAAAAGGCTCTATCATTAATATACAAGTTGTTTCTACAGATCAAATATTTTCAAAATTATTTACTGAAAGATTATTAAAGGAGACAGGTAATTTATATGTAGAAATTAAAACAAGCAATATGAATAATAATATTGCGCGTTTACAACAAAAAGCAGATTCTTTACATACAAAATTGTATAGCAAGTCCTATGAAGCAGTTGCTTTATTGAACGCTAATTCTGGTCTAAAAACAAATGTGGTGAATGAGGACTTGACACAAAAAGATAAGTCAGTCGTATTTACATTATATGGCGAAGTGCTAAAAAATTTAGAAGGATTAAAGCTATCTCAAATCAATCAAACGCCAGTGATTCAATTATTGGACATGCCTAAATATCCATTGGTCAACCAAACTAAGCCTTGGTATATTTATCTATTGGGTGGTTTTGTTGCAGGTATCCTTCTTGGTAGCTTATTCGCTGTTTATCTATATACCGAAAAGCCTCAATAAGTAAAATATGCGTCGTCTATTTTTACTTAGAGCTTATGGTGATTTTATCATTGCAATTAGATCTGCATTATTATCTTCGGATCCGTCTTCTATTAATTTAGTTGCCTCCAATCATTTATATCCTTTGTACGAAGCCATATCAATGGCGATGGACACGAGCAAATTAAAAATCAGTTTCGAGGATTTTGGTATTAATCAGAGCCAGCTTAATTTATTTACCAATAGACATTTGTTTGAAAACGACACCCTTGAGCAAATCAAAAAAATAAAAAACTATTTAAAAGAAAGTCCAATCCATTCTTTTGAAGAAGATTTTTTAGAACAGAAAAGAAAGAAGAGTGGTTTTCAATTTCTGATGGGCCGAAAGTTTAAGTCTGTTGTAAATAAAGATGCAGTGTATCAAGAGTATGCGCAATTTTTTGGACATGAATTGAATCCAGCATTAAATAATGATGGAGCAGAAAAAAGAAATTTTTTATTGTTGCCAGATGCAAGAATCTCCAAAAGAAATATTCCGCAAGAGATTGTACAATCTATCATTAAAGAGGTAAATCAAAGAGGTGCTTCTATACAAGTCGCTTATTTTAAGCGTGTAAGTCAGGTAAACAGAACTGGTAGACCAATCAAGGTGCAGATGCAAACAGATTTGATTTTTAATCAAACCGTGTATAATAATTTTAAAGAGTTGTTTCAATTAATACAGGAAGCAGATTTTATTATTGGTGCAGACAGTTTACCTATTCATATAAGTCAGATGCTCAATAAAAAGCATTTTATATTGTATCCAAATGGTGGATCAAAAGCATTCTTTACACCTTATACAGTAACAAGGCAATATTACTGTGAGTTCAATAAGTATAATTCAACTACCATTCCTTACTAGTACTATTATGAGTATAACGATACCTGCTTATATTTTATACGGTCCACATGATAGCGCAAGGTCGTCACAGGTGGCGTTGCTTCAAGCAGCTTTTCCAACTACAATTATTGTTGAACCAATATTTCCAAAAAAGCAGAAAGTACCTTTTGTAAATGATTTGATTCAAAATGCATTTACAAGAAAGGGTATAAAAATGTTGCCAGAAGAAGTGGGTGTGTTTATGTCCCATCGAAAAATTTGGCAGGTCATTGCAAAAAAGGATACCAATCAGCATTTTGTAGTATTAGAGTCTGATAGTCAAATTAAAAATCTTGAATTAATTGAAGCACAATTTTCAAATGCTCAAGAAAGCTATGATTTGTTTTTTTGGGGTGCCTGGAATAACCATGTAAGTATTCAAAGGTCAACGCAAACAAAACTACAGGATGGATATCGTATTGGTACACCCTTAATAAGGTCTGTGTATGGTGCTTATGGTTATTCATTGAATGCAAAGGCAGCGAAATACTTATTGAAACAAAGTAAAAAAATTAATAACCCTGTTGATTTGTATAAATACTATGTAGACCCTTCTCAAATTAAGATTGGTGCAATTAGTCCCGAAGTTATCTCTACATGGCAAACAACAGATAGCACTATCCGAAGAGAACAGCTAATACACAAGGTTAAACGCATCATAATAATTAAGATATTTCATCTTAGAAATCAAATTCTAGCTTACTTTTGTTAAGCATGAAAGAACAAGCATCAAAATCTATTATTGTAGTTAGTTGGGATGGCCAATCTGCGCCAGTTTCTTTTATCCAACAGGATGCGCCAGCCGATTTTCATTTATTTATTTTTGATTATAGTGGACAAGACCATCAAGCAGCATTAAGTGAAATACCCCACTCATTTTATTATAGTCAAAAGACAGAGTGTAAGGGAGATATTATTCAAGCTGTTCATAAATACTTAATCGATCATCAGCAAACGAACTTTTCTTATATCGGTATTTTGGATGACGATATTTTGATTAGTGTGCATGATTTAAATAAATTATTATTTATTGCAGCTAAAGAAAAATTAGATGTGTTTCAGGCAAGTTTAACACATGATAGTTATTACCACCACCGTCAGTTTATTCATAAGGCCGGCTACTTGGTGCAACCAATCTATTGGGTAGAGATCATGGCGCCATTTTATTCCAATGAAGTATTTTTTGCTGCAGGCAAAGATTTTGAAAGAAGCATTTCGGGAACGGGTATTGATGTTTATTTAATTCCAACGGTACAAGTATTGTTAGATAAAACAAAGACTGCTGTAGTGCATGCCGTTCAGATGAAGCATTGCAGACCTATTAGAACAGATAACCGAATTTTCAGTAACGGCAAAGATAATCTTACAGAAATAGCAGAACTACAGGCTTACTGCAAAACAATTGTAGATAACCATCCAACAAAGTTCAATGCAGATTTTATTAAATCGGTTATTGAAAGAAAGTATGTGTACGGAATTCCTTTAAAATATAAATTAAGGCGTTTGCCAAAATTGTTAAGCAATTTGTACCGATTTATTGTAGACGAAAGTTATAGATAACTCAGCTATGCAAACGCAAAAGAATATTTTTTACAATGTATTATTGGCACTGTCACAAGTGTTGTTCCCATTAATCACTTTTCCATATATAGCAAGGGTATTGGGTCCAGAGAATATTGGATTGTATAATTTTTCTGAAAGTTATGCGCGTTATTTTGCTTTGGTGGCAGCATTAGGTATTTCCGTTTATGGTGTAAGAGAAATTGCAAAGAAACAAAGCAACCCCAAAGCACTAGCATTTACTTTTGTAGAGATTTTCTTGATCAATCTAATAGCTACATGCCTTTTAAGTGTTGTTTATATTGGGACTATTTTGGAGGTAGATAAATTAGCAGCCTATCCTGATTTATTTTATTGGTCTTTTGCATTCTTCTTCCTACAAGTTTTTGTATTAGAATGGTTTTTTACAGGCATTAATCAATTTAAGTTTATCGCTGTTCGATTTTTCTTTATACGCTTACTCTTTGTAGTTGCCTTATTCCTATTCATTAAAACATCTGGCGATTATGTCTTGTATATGAAAATGCAAGTGATACTGAATTTTTTCTTAGGGCTTATAAATTTTATTTATTTGCGCAAATTTGTTGACCTAAAGCAAGTGCAATTTTCACAATTAAATTTAAAGCAACACTTAAGACCTTTATTCATTTTATTTCTTACTATTTTCTCCATTAGTATCTACTTGCATTTTGACACTGTTTTATTAGGCATGCTAGCAGACAATGAAAGTGTTGGTTATTATAGTGCCTCATTAAAATTGATTAAAATCATTATTGCTGTTTTAGCGGCCATCACTGCTGCTATGTTTCCAACCATGGTTAAGTTATTTGAGCAAGGTGAGGTAGAAGAATTTAAAAAAATGCTCCAACAAGCTTTTGAGTTGGTTATAAGCATTGGCATACCCACGGCAGTGCTTGTGTGTATATTGGCGCCAGAAATTGTTTATTTACTTTTTGGTTCTAATTTTAATTTGGCTATCCTGCCATTGAGAATCACTACACCGCTTATTATTATAGTAAGTCTTTCTACTATATATGGCTTTCAAATATTGAGTGTACACGCAAAAGACAAACAAATTTTAATGGCAGCTATTGCTGGTATGGTATTTAGTTTAGCCCTGTCTTTTATCATCATTCCTATCTATAAGCAAAATGGTGCCGCTGTAACGATCTTACTAACCGAAGCCTTGGTTTTGAGTATATTCATCTTCTTCTCCAGAAAAATTATAAAAATTAATAATAGCATACAGTTTCTATTAAAGGAAATGATTTACGCGCTTCCTTATTGTATCATCACCTTTATCATTAAAGAGCAATCTTATACTCCAATTATTACGGTCGCTGCTATATTAATTTTTTCAGGCAGTTGGTTTTTACTATTACATTTTAAGATCTTAAAAACAAGTGTCGTTCAAAGTTTTGTTAGTGGTATAATTTTAAAGCGTATAAAAAAATAATTATATATCTTTATTCAATGAATCAAACCTTTTTTGCAAATAGGATGAGGACTTTATTACCCTTTTTGTGTATTATCTTATTTGCTGGGGTAATTTCAAATAAAGCATTTGCACAACAAAAATCAATCAAAGAAAGAATCAGTTCCATTAAGGTTCCTAGTTTCTTTAAAGGAAAGAAGATTGATTTAGATGATACCACTCGCGTTAAACCAATTGCGCGCACCAAAAAAATTAAAATTGTAGATAGCTCTAGAAATGTAGCGAGTAGAAAAATTCAGGTTAAAATGCCTAAGATTGGAGCTGCGTTTAAAAAATTGCAAACCAATATTCAGGCGAAATTTCAGGCTAAAAAAGATTCTAATATTTTAGCGACTAGCTCAACTCCAAAGAACAAATCCAAGAAAATATTTCAAGCTAGTTCTAAAAAGCAAAAAATTAGCAAAGAGTTGCGCATTGGCAAAGTGCCTTTAAAGCGTATCAAGCAAAATAAAATAGACCAGCTATCTACAGATGTCATGGATCTAGAAACACAGATAGAACAATTACAAGCGCAAAAATCAAGGATAGAGCAAAAAATAGAAGTACTTAACAGACCAGATTCAGTAAGACAAGCTTTAAGAAAAGAAATTATAGATTATAATAGGCCTTCTCAAGCCGAAATGCCTATCCCTGTTGGCATGACAGATATTGATGAATTAGTTAGGAATCTTGTTTTATTAGATAAAATACCCTCTAACACCAATCTAACAATTAGACCCTACTATACGGAAACAAAGTTGAACTATCCAACTTTATTAAAAATTATTGATAGCAGTATCGACTACGACCCTATGTTATTTAAGACGGGTAGTTTGATTATTAAAAAATTACCAATCCAGTTAGGTCAAAAACTAAATACACATCATCCTTATGGGGGCAATGATGGTGCATTAAGTTATTCAAAAGGTTATCAATTCCAAGTGAGTGGTGGGATATTTGCACAATGGAAAAACTTTAAATTACAATTAAGACCGGAGTATGCACAAACTGCTTCTCAACAATATGAGACAGGTGACTGGGGTCAAGTGAATCCAGCTTATAAAAAATTATTCTTAGGAAATTCTTCTTTAAGAGTGGATCTTGGAAAAGTATCCTTTGGTGCTTCTACTCAAAATTTATGGTGGGGACCAGGTATTTATAACTCTATCTTAATGAGTAATAATGCACAAGGCTTTTTCCATTACTCTTTGAATAGCAATAGACCTATTAAAAACTTCCTAGGTACTTTCCAGTTTCAGGTAATCACTGCCACACTTAAACAAGATTCCATTCAGGGCTTTGAGAACAATGGTTTAAGAAGAAGAAATATTAACAAGAGTGATCGTTTCTTAAGCTCATTGGCGCTGGATTACCAACCTAGCTTTTTGAAAAACATCTCCTTTGGAATAAACCGTTCTTTACAGTCTTATAAGGATAGGTTGCCAACTGATTTTGTACAAAAAAATATACCTGTATTAAGTGCCTTCTTTGGAAGTACTGATGTTGCAAGAGATACTTTCCCACAGGATCAAACGGTATCTATATATACAAAATGGATGTTCCCTAAATCACATGCCGAATTGTATTATCAATTTGCTTATAATGATGCCAAAGCCAATTGGCGTGATTTTTGGTTAGATATGTCTCATTCAACTGCCTATATCCTTGGTTTTAAAAAACTATTTATTTTAAAGAACGAACGATACTTAGACTTAGGCATGGAAGTGATTAAGCTTGGACAAACACCAAGTTATTTACACCGAAACGCCGGCAATTTCTATGAGCATAGTCAAATTAGAGAAGGCTATACCAACCAGAATCAGATTTTAGGCGCAGGCAGTGGATTTGGTAATAATATGCAAACAATGCAATTGAGTATGAATAAAGGATGGAATAAGTTTGGTTTTATTTTCCATCATATTCAACAAAACCCAATGGCATTAGTAAGTGATGTTAATGATCTTGGTTTAAGAAAAATAAAATGGGATGATTATTCTTATGGTATTCAATCCAGGTTTAAGTATAAAAATATTTTATTCAATGCGAATATTGAATGGGTCAATTCAAATAACTATTTATGGATAGGGGGTAATAAAACAAATAACCTTTATGCATATTTTAATACTATCTTTTTATGGTAAAGAAAATATTTACCTTTTGTTGTTGTTTGATTGGATTACAGTCTATTGGGCAAACCAGCTATTTAGACGAAATTCAATTGATGGACTATTTTAGAAATAGACAATTAATTGGTAATACGCAGGATAGTACTTTGGTAAAAGACCAATCTTTTATGATTCGATCCACTTTTACTTTTCAGAATTTATTTTATAAATCAGATCATAAGGACAAGGGTTTGAAAATAAAAAGCTTCCTGTTTTCAGATAATCGTTTAAACAATTCGAATTTACCAATTAGCGCGAATGATGGCAATTTGACGCCAGCAAAAGGCCTACAAGAAAGGGCTTCTATTGGTGTTCAATTACAATGGCGCGCACTAGATATCAATATCCAACCAGAATATTTAAGAGGAGAAAATTTAAGGCAAGAAGTCTTTAAAGGGAACACTGCCGACAATAACTGGTGGGTGAGGTATTTTTATTATGTCCAAAACACAATTGACGATTACAGAAAGCTAGGGAATGATCCTGTTAACGAATTTAATTTTGGTCAATCTCGAATTGGACTTAAGTACAATCAATTTGCAGTTGGTATAAGTAACGAAAATATGTGGTGGGGGCCGGGCCGTAAAAATAGTTTGGTCTTTACTAATAATGCAGCTGGTTTTGGCCATATGTATTTACAAACTAATAAGCCAATTAAAACTAAAATTGGACAGTTTGAAGCGAAAGCTGTTTTGGGTGTATTGGCAGGCACGAGTTTTACGCATCCAGACGATAGTATTGTAAGAACGATTTGGGGTGGAGCAGTTACGCCAAAAATCCAAAACGATCGAAACTTACAAGCAATCACAGTTAATTGGAATCCAAAATGGATGCCTAATTTCTTTATTGGCTATGCGTACGCAAGTCAACAGTATAAAGTAGATAGTGCTTTACTGGCAAGTAATTTTAATAAGCAGTATAATAATATGTCCTTTGGTGCCATTCAATTTAGGTATGTATTGCCAAAAGACCATACGGAGTTCTATGGAGAGATAGGACAACCTGGTCAAGCGCCATGGCCTAGAAATTTTTTCTCTGACTCAACAAAAACAGGTTTTGTATTTGGAGCAAGAAAGCTTTTCTTGAATAAAAAGCAAAGTTCCTTTTTCGATTTAACGATCGAAGTTACCCAACTTAAATTAATGGATCCAAGGCAGGTCTTTGTTGAAGGTGCTCCATTTGGCCCACCAAAATATAATAGTTGGTATACCAGTCCTTATATCCGTCAGGGTTATACGCACAAGGGACAAATTTTAGGTGCTTCTGTTGGACCAGGTTCAAATAGTCAATATGTTTCCTTGAGTTGGAATAAAGGGTTTAATAAAATTGGTGTCTTTTTTGAAAGATTAGTACACAATAGTGATTTTTATCATTATGCTTATCTAACTGGCTTATTGGGTTATTCAAGAGCAGATGCTTATTGGGTTGATTTAAATAGTGGTGTAGAAGTTCAATTCATGCCATATAAAAATATTCTTATCGCCGGTACTTATCAAAGTACCAATGCATTGAACTATAGATGGGTTAAGAATGTAAATGATTTGAGTGTGGATAAATTTGCAGCTCCAGGAATAGATTCAGACAAGTACAATGCACAGTTTAACTTCTCTATTAAATTCCTATTTAATGGACCACGTTAAGCAAATTTACCTTAAAGCTTATTTGAGCGTGATGGCGCTCTATGTTTTTTTAAATAAAGGGATTGCCTATACCTATTTAGTAGAAGCTTTATGGTTGATGGGCTTGTTCATTATTTTTTTAAACCGAAAAAGTTTTGAACTTATACTGAATAAAAAAACCAAGTTGCTTTTATTTTTCCTAGGCATCAGCTTAGTTTATATTTTAAGAGGCGCTGGCACTTATTCATGGTTTGATTTAATAAGAGACTCTTTTATTTTTCAATATGGTTGGTTTGCCTTTATCCCATTTTTGTTCAAAGACAAATTGCATCTTATTTGGGACAGTTTTATATGGATCTACAAGTGGTTCCCATTGGCGGCCTTGATTAATTTTGTCTTGCAATATTTTGTACTCTTTTTTGAAAACATCGCCCCTTTTGGCGGCATACCCATTTTATTGTACAAAAATGGTGATATGGGGGTGCACCTTTTAATAAGTAGTTTATTTTTTCTGTACTCTTTTGAAAAGTATAGTTTTAAATGGCGCGCAATACTT
>CAZLKW010000049.1:0-5458 GCA_964560215.1 uncultured Sediminibacterium sp.
ATTTTTTGTTGGGTTCCATTTTTTCGTAGATTTACGAATCAAATCGTATTACTATGAGCAAACAACATAAACCAACTGAAAGCGAATTAGAAATTTTAAGTATTCTTTGGGATAAAGAACAAGCTACAGTAAGAGATGTGCATGAAATTGTACAACAAACAAAGGATGTAGGTTATACTACTACGCTTAAATTAATGCAGATTATGCATGAGAAAGGATTGGTTACAAGAGATGCCTCTTCTAAAACACATATTTATACCCCTAGTTTTGGAAAATTAGCCGCACAGGAACAATACCTAGGCAAAATGATTAAGACCTTATTTAGTGGCAGTACATCAGCCTTAGTTTTACAAGCATTAGGTAATCATAAAACTTCTGACGCCGAGTTAAATGCAATCAAAGAATTAATAGCTAGTATAGAAAATAAATAAGATTATTAAAAGGCATTGATAGTGAGATTCATTCAACATATACCAGAAGCAATGTTTCATAGCCTTGGATTCATGGCTATACTTTTCTTAATTTTTGAATGTATTCAGCTTTGCTTCAAAATAAATTCGAATCAAAAGTATTGGCTTTCTTTCTCATTGTATTGTATTGGAGTAATTGATTTTTCAATTCAACTATTTGGATCTACCTCTACAAGTAGCAACTATACCTATATTCAAATTGATCAACATAGATCCATACAATGGATGACATTGATTGGGTTATTGTATGTTTTTGTACTTTTTTGGTATTTGATTGTTTTAGGGTATAAATTATTAAAACTGCATCAAATTAAAGTTTCTGCTACATTCAATTTAGAAGATGATATAGCACAGTCACTAAAAGTTCAATTAGAGAATAATGGTATCAATAGAAATATTATAGTTGGCTATTCAAATAAAATTATTGGCCCAATCACATTTGGTTTCATTGATCCGGTCATATTATTGCCTTTTTCTTTATTGAATCATATGTCTTCAGATGAAATAAAGTATATTTTATTGCATGAATTAGCACATATTGTTAGAAACGATTATTTAATTAATCTATTTGTAGAAATTGCAAATATATTTTTATGCTTTAATCCTTTCTCCTACTACTTTAGCAAAACAATTAGAACTAATCGCGAAAAAGCTTGTGATGATTGGGTTGTTAAAAAAACCGAATCTCCATTATTGTACTCAAAAGCACTCTATCATTTGGCTAAGAATGGGTTAAATCATCCTATTCAATTGAGTTTATCGGCAGTTGAAAATGAATCAGAACTTTTAGATAGAGTTAAAAATATTAATGGAATTAAAACAGAAAATAAATTTAATGCCTACTCCTTACAAAAAATAACATTAGCAATATTATTTACTTTATTTGTTTTTATAAAATTTACTTCAGTTGAATATAAATCCAATATAAATCAACAAACACTAATTCCAAAAATTGCCTATAGTTCAACAAAGAAAAATAAAGGTATAGTAGCTAAATTATCCCCATCTAATGTGAAAAAATCTAGTTTAACTAATGTAGTAATAACAAGTACTCCTTCGGTAAATACATTTCAAGATGTTAAGAATAGCCAAGCTATAATACAGGATAGTATTTATAATAATCTTATTAACGAAACTATTGCATGGATCAATGATAGAGAAATGGATCAAAATGGTCATGCTAGTTTCGTGAAACAAGAATTAAATATGGATATGGATGAAAGAAGAATCGCTGAAAAATTATTATTAACTGCTATAATTAATAAATACGAATTAAAACGTGCGATATTAGCCAATACTATATCTAAAGCATATAGTAAAGAGGAAGCAATATCTAAAATAATTGAAAGTAAGGAGTGGTTAGAATTGCAACAATATGAAAAATGGGCAGGAAGTTTCTTAAAACAACATACTGCAATAAAAGATAGTAGTAATAGATTTGATTTTTAAGGTTCTATTTCATTTCAATTGGACTTATCATAGATGAAGCTTGTCTCCCTCCCATCGCAAATATTAAATCAAGTATAGATAAATTGGGTATATATCCAGTAACTTCTTCAAATACTTGTTGATATTGAACAATTCTATTTTCCGATTGAAAATTATTGGGTTTTATCGGGTCAATCCATTTAGTTTGATTTTCTTCTAATTTTGTAGATTCTACAGTTTTAATAACCCATTTAGCTTTTAAATGCTGGTTAGTCCATTTTTGTGTTTCCAATAAAAAATCATTTAGAAATTCACATTTTAAGGAATAAAGCGTCTTGATACTATCAACATAATAGTCAAAAAACGGAGCACGTTTATAATTGGTATATATAGATTTAAAATGTTGTGACTGCCATTGGCTTTCATAAGAGATACGAATTTGATCCATTGGTGTTTTTTGATGTCTTCCTCCAATGATGGGTATAGTTAAATGTAATGGTCCTTGAGCACTTGCAATCACCATTCTGTTCTTAAAACTCATTTTACTAAATGCCACTTGGGTATCAAATACCAACAAATCAGTTTCAATTATAGCTGAATAATAGGACAATGCGCCAAAATAATGTAAATCTGTATAAACCATGAATGAGAATAGTTATGTAATTTTAACAAAAATAGCGAATGAAGCCATTAAGTTATATCCTTTTATTTTTTATCCCTTTTTTTATTGCCTGTTCTGAGCCTCAATCTCTTGAATTCAAAGGTTTACATGATATTCAATTGGAAAATTTAACGATGGGAAAGAATAAATTAAAGGCCAGTATCAAATACTATAATCCAAATGATTTTTCACTTGTATTAAAACAGATTGATTGTAAAATTCTATTAAATAATGGTCATTTTACAACATTGAAATTAGATACCAATTTTGTTATTCCTGCAAAAAAGGATTTTCTACTGCCGGCACAATTTGAATTTCAAATGAAGGATTTAGTAAAAAATAGTATGGATCTTTTATTCAATAAACCTGTGAAATTGAATATTGTGGGCAATGCAACATTAAGTAAAGGAATCTTTACAAAAAAAGTGCCTATAAGCTATGAAACAACACAGAAGCTTAATTTGGCAGCAGCTTTGTCTGGGATGAATAAGTAAAACAAAATATTATTGTTTCCATGTTGATGGACTATCTCTCCATTCCATTAATGTGGATTGGGTACTTGCATCTACTAAACCTTTTTCAACTGCTAAATCAATTAAGCTAGCATAGTTTGTCAATGATTTATAAGGTACACCTGCTGCTTTAAAAGCATCTTCTGCAACTTGAAAACCATAATTAAAGATAGAAACCATCCCAACGACTTCTAAACCTGCATTTCTTAATACATCTACTACTTGCAAACTGCTTTTACCAGTTGAAATCAAATCCTCAATCACTAAAATTTTGTTAGTACTAGTATATGAACCTTCTATTTGGTTACCTAAACCATGTTCTTTTGGTTTTGGACGAACATAGATATAAGGTAGTTTTAATTGATCTGCAGCCATAGCGCCCCAAGGAATACCGGCAGTGGCAACACCAGCTAACATATCAGCTCCGTCAAATTGTTCAAATATAACATTACACATTTCACTTTTTATAAAATCACGAACATACGGAAATGATAAAACCTTACGATTATCACAATAAATTGGACTTTTCCAGCCACTAGCCCATATAAATGGCTCGTTTGGACTTAACTTTATGGCACTTACTTGTAATAATTTTTCTGCTACTGCTTTTTCGTTGGTCATATCCTAGATTTGGCACGAATTTACCGTCAAAAAGGGAATATTTTTGCAAGAGTTACTAAATACTATACACATTTTATGTTGAAGTCAATAATTGCTGCTGGAGGTGTTGTCGTTAATCCTAATAACGAGATATTATGGATTTTCAGAAGAGGCTTCTGGGACTTACCAAAGGGTAAACTTGATCCAGGTGAAACAATTGAAGCCTGTGCGATTAGGGAAGTTATGGAGGAAACAGGAATGCAAAACTTAGTCTTGAATGAATTGATTTTAACCACTAAGCATCAATACCACGATTCCTATTTAAATGAAGCAGTTGAAAAAACGACCTATTGGTATAAAATGACTTCAAATACATTCCAGGTTGGTGTTGCGCAATCTGAAGAAGATATAGAAGCAATTGAATGGGTAAAAAATGATCAACTTGAGCCCTTCTTAGCGAACACTTATGATACTATAAAAGAAGTGATAACTGCCTATATTATTTCAAAGCATTAATCACCACTTCTGGTAAAAATGGAGAGGCATCTCCCCCATTACGAATAATATCTCTTACAATGGTAGAAGCGACAGAAGTGTATTTTGGTTCGCCTGTTAAAAAGATTGTTTCAATATGCCTGTCCATGGTACGATTTGCATCTGCAATCGTTTTCTCATATTCAAAATCACTCACATATCGTATTCCTCTTAAAATAAACCTAGCACCAATGGATTGACAATACTTTATAGTTAATCCATCATAGGTTACTGCTTCTACTTTGGGTTCGTCTTTATAAATTTCTTCAAACCATTGTTTTCTTTGATCAGCGCTGAACATTGGATTTTTTGCAGCATTTATACCAATGCCAATAATTACTTTATCAAATAATGGAAGTGAACGATTGATAATATCTATATGACCTAAAGTAACTGGATCAAAAGTGCCTGGAAATAAACAAATTCTTTGCATCTGATTTTTTTAAGGGTTGGTTCTGCCTGTCAAAAGATATAAACAAGCCATTCTCACCGCCACACCATTTTCAACCTGATCCAAAATAATTGATTGGTGGCTATCGGCAACATCACTATCCATTTCTACCCCTCTGTTAATTGGGCCAGGATGCATGATTAAAATTTCTTTATCTAATTTTTGAAGCCTTGATTTAGTTATTCCATAAGCTAAATTATATTCTCTTAAAGAAGAGAATAAAGGCTGATTTTGACGCTCTAATTGAATCCTAAGTACATTGGCAACATCACACCATGCAAGTGCTTTGTCGATATTGTATTCTACTTGAATATCCATTGCCTCTTTCAAATATTTGGGTATTAAAGTGGGTGGCCCTGAAACCATTACTTCGGCTCCCATTTTCTTTAAAAGATAAATATTACTTAATGCAACTCTACTGTGCATGATATCTCCGATAATTGCCACTTTCAATCCTTCTAATTTCCCCATCTTTTCTTTCATAGAAAAAGCATCCAAGAATGCTTGAGTAGGATGTTCATTGATGCCGTCCCCTGCATTAATGATTGCAGCGTCAATATGTTGAGAAAGATAATGTGGGGCGCCTGATGCACTATGTCGCATCACAACCATATCCACCTTCATACTCAGAATATTATTAACTGTATCTAGTAAAGTCTCCCCTTTTGCAGCTGAAGAACTTGATACAGTAAAATTTACCACATCTGCAGATAACCTGCGTTCAGCTAATTCAAATGAGATTCTTGTACGGGTAGAATTTTCGTAAAAAAGATTGACAATCGTTACGTCTCTTAACGTAGGT
>CAZLKW010000049.1:5468-11490 GCA_964560215.1 uncultured Sediminibacterium sp.
GTGGGAACCTTTTTAACTGGTCTTTGTAAAACTTCTTTGAATTGGGATGCGGTAGATAAAATAAGTTGTATATCCTCTTGAGAGAGGTCCTTGATACCAAGAAGATGTTTGGTAGATAGTGCCATTAAAAAACAAAATTAATATATTTTTATTGATCCAACAAGATTACATCGTCCACTCCGTCATTTTCTGTCCATCTAACCTTCACTTTATGTGGGGTTAAAGTATCCATTTCCTTCCCTGAGAAATCGGGTTGAATTGGTAATTCTCTACTAGGTTTACGATCAACTAAGACGCATAATTCAACTTTAGCAGGTCGCCCAAAGGCTAAAAGTGCATCTAAAGCAGCTCTTATTGTTCTACCAGTAAACAATACATCATCGATTAATATGACCATTTTACCCTCTATACTGAAAGGTAAATCGGTTTGGGTAGCTAAATGCAGCTCTCTACGGATGTCATCTCTATAAAATGTAATATCCAATTTACCATAAACCACTTTTTCAGGGGATAATTCACTGTGTAAGGCTGCTACTATTCGATCACTTAAAAAGACGCCCCTAGGTTGAAGTCCAATCAAAACCGTATTCTCTAGTCCTGGGTGGGTCTCTAAAATCTGATGAGCCAGCCTTTTTACAATACTTGGAAGTTGTTGTTCGCTGATGAGGATCATTCCTTAAAATTTGACTAAAAATACAGCTTTTTCTGATGTAAATTGCAGCCATGCGCTCCCTTAAATCTCTTAACCTAGTTCAATTTAGAAATTACATTCAAAAGCAATTTGAATTTAATGCTAGAATTGTGGGGATTGTGGGTGCCAATGGATCCGGGAAAACCAATATTTTAGATGCTATTTATTACCTATCCTTCACTAAAAGCTATTTTAGTAGACCAGATGCTCAAAATGTACATCATGCGCATCAAGGAATGCGCGTTCAAGGACAATATGAAATAAATAAAGATGAAATTTCAGTTACTTGTATTTTAAGAGAAACTGGAAAGAAGGAATTCTATTTTGATGAAACTGTGTATCCAAAGATGTCTCAACATATTGGGAAAATACCTGCAGTGATGATTGCGCCAGATGATGTACAAATTATTACAGGTACGAGTGAAGAAAGAAGAAAATTAATGGATAGTTTATTGTCACAAATAGATAGCGACTACCTTCACTTGTTAATTCAATATAATAAAGTCTTACAACAGAGAAATGGACTTTTGAAATGGGCAGCAGAACAAGGTCAAATGGATGAAGTACTTTTAAGTACTTTGAATGAACAACTAGTTCAATTTGGCACGCCCATATTCGAAAAACGAACTGAATATTTGAAACAATGGTTACCTATTGTGCATCAATTGTATCAATCAATAGCGGGCACTGCAGATGAAATTGAAATTCAATATCAATCTTCTTTACAAAATAATAGTTTTGAGCAATTACTAAATCAGTCATTGGCCAAAGACAGAGCCGTTCAAAGAACTAGTGTAGGTATTCATAAAGATGATTTAGTGATTACAATTCAAAACCAATCTTTTAAACAAGAAGCATCCCAAGGACAAAGAAAAAGTTTGCTTTTTTCGATACGATTAGCTGAATGGGAAATTTTAAAAAAAGTAAAAGGCTTCTCTCCCATTTTATTGTTGGATGATATCTTTGAAAAGCTTGATGAAAAAAGAATGGCACATTTATTAGAATGGGTTGCGAAAGAAACAAATGGTCCAGTATTTATTACTGATACACATAAAGAGCGTGTAGCTGAACTATTAGGAAAATATGTAGATAAATTCCAAATGATTGAATTATAAATTTGTAATATTACAGTATGGCTACATTTAAAATTGGGGATGCTTTAAAACAGATGGTTCAAGAAAATACCAAATTAAAAAATGGTATTAGAGCAGCTCAAATTGAAACTGTTTGGGAAGAAATTATGGGTGTTACTGTCGCAAAATATACGGACAAGATTTACATTTTTGATCAAAAATTATTTATACATACAAATGTAGGCCCATTAAAGAATGAATTAGGTTTTCAAAAACCTCAAATCATTGAAAGAGTCAATGAAAAAATGGGCGAAAAAGTAATTATTGACGTCGTAATTAAATAGAGTTTAAAGTTAGAGCTCCTTTTTATCTAACACATCTCTCATCAAGTCATTCATTGTGATTACACCTTTGAATTCTAGATTATCAAAAACAGGAAGGTACCTTGTTTTATATACATTCATTAAAACCATACACCTTTCAAGTTCAACCTCTAGTCCAATAACAGGTAAATCGTGCGTCATTATTTCTTTGACGATTGTAGAGTCTGAATGTCTTCCTTTTAATTTTATTTTGTGGGTATAATCACGTTCAGACATGATGCCAAGAAAATGATTATTTTCCATGACAACTACATAACTTAAGTTCTCTGATTGCATGATTGTTAAAGCATCAATTACAGGAGTTGAGGGTTCAACAGTATTAAAATGTGGCCCTTTTTTCTCTAGGATTTCTTTAATTTTTGACATAATTCTGAATTTACTTGGTCTTGTTTTCCTAAGTTACGAATTAAATCTATTAAAATCTTTACCTATTTTTTTAAGTAGTCTATATAACTCTGCTTTTCCATGATGGTTGAGCCATTCATGATGATTACAGAAGGCCAAACTCTTGCAGCAGTTTTTATCATAGTCATATCTCCTATTAGGATAGGGATAGAAAGATTAAGTAGCGTTGCATTTTCCTTATCTGCTGTAACTAAATAAACAAACGCATGTTTTGTTTTAATAGCATCAATTAGGTGTCCCCAAGGTAAACCTGTGTCAATTTTGCCAGCAAATATTAGTACATAAGGTTCTTTGGTATTTAATAAAGCCTCAGTTGTATCTATTTTATTGAAAGTGAATAGACTAAAGTCAACAATTTTAGCAGTTAAACCATTGCCTTTTTGAACTAAAACTTCTTTCCTGTCTTTGTAAATATAAGTGCTATCAAAGTCGGCTGGAAATTGATTGATATCAAAAGATACGGTTTTGCCATTTTTTTCAAATGCCATTTGTATAGAAACACTATCAGGAATTGCGCCTTCAGGCATTTTCATTTGTTCTTTGATGTCATTACCTCTTTTATAAGGTAAACAGTCTATAAATGGTAAATGTTCCAATACGTAATATTGACCATAACCAACTAAACCTGTTGAAACTATTAATGTAAATATTCCTAATGCCTTTTTTATATTTGTCTTGACTTTTTTATGATTGATAAGCAAAATCAATATTGCAAGTAAAAGAATAATATCTTTCATAAAAGAAACTTTAGGTGTTAATGGAATACAATCCCCAAAACAACCACAAGTTTTTATTTTTCCAGAAAATAAAGCGTACCCTGTTAAGAAAGTAAAAAATACTATTAGACCCATTAATAACCATAAAGTTTGCTTGTAAGGAAACTTGACAAGCAATGCAATTCCAGCTACAATTTCTAAGGTATTCATGAATAAAGAAAAAGCAAGACTGTAATCATCTAAAAAAGCCAAACCCCATACTTCAAAAAATTCTTGCATTTTATAGCTTAATCCTAGTGGATCATTGGCTTTGATCAATCCAGAGAAAATAAATAACAAACCAACTGTCCATCTTAGAGTCTTTAAAAAAGCTTGCATGGTTTTAGTGTTTACCTTCTGAAATTTGTATTAATGCAAAAGCAGCATAATTTAATATATCTACAAAATTGGCGTCAATACCTTCGCTAATTAATGTCTTACCATCATTGGTTAAAATTTGTCTAATGCGCAATAATTTTACTAAAATTAAATCTGCATAACTTTCTTGACTCATATCACGCCATGCTTCACCGTAATCGTGGTTTTTATCCATCATGGTTGACTTCGCAAAATCAACATATTCCTGGTATAAAGATTGTACTTTTTCTACTGGCATATCTTCCACCTTTGGATCATCTATTTTTAATTGGATTAATCCAATGACTGAATAATTAATGATTCCTTTGAATTCGTCTTTAATATCATCCCCTACTTTTTGAATTCCTTTATCTTGAATTGTTCTAATTCTTAATGCTTTAATAAATATTTGATCTACGACTGAAATAATTCTTAGTACGCGCCAAGCTGTACCATAATCTTTGGTTTTCTTGATAAAAATATCTCTACAAGAAGCAATCGCTTGGTCATATTGTGCAGAAGTTTGACTCATGAAATAACGTCTAATTACGCGGTGATTTAATATCTTTGAACCCTTGCAAGATAATCAATAAGGTCCTTAAAATAAAACTATGTTTCAAATCCAATTAAAAGATACGGTACTAGACCTGACTACCCCTCAGGTTATGGGTATTTTGAATGCCACACCGGATTCATTTTATAAGGATAGTCGTATGGAGCAGCTAGATCAGGCGGTAAATAGAGCCCACAATATGATCATTGCTGGTGCTTCCATTTTAGATATTGGTGGCCAAAGCACAAGACCAGGGGCAGCATTAATTGAAGAATCTATTGAGATTGAAAGGGTTGTTCCTATTATTGAAGCAATTCATTCTAAATTTCCTGAAATTCCCATTTCGATAGATACGTATAATTCTAAAGTAGCTCATGCCGCTTTAATTGCTGGAGCTAGTATTGTAAACGACATTAGTTGTGGCAATTTTGATAAAAATATGATTGATGTAGTGGTTTCCAATCAAGCAGGATATATTGGAATGCATCAAACAGGAGGACCTGAAAATATGCATCAGGTAGAATCTAGATCCGATATTATGCAAGATTTAATGGACTATTTTAATTTTAAAAAAGCAGAGTTTGCTACTAAAGGGTTGACAAATTGGATCGTTGATCCTGGATTTGGATTTAGTAAAACAATTCAAGAAAATTTCACTATTGTAAAATGTTTGAATCAATTAAAACCAATTGGTCTTCCAATACTTTTAGGTGTTTCTAGAAAATCAAGTATCTATAAAACTTTAGGAGTAGATGCTAGTGCAGCATTAAATGGTACAACTGTTTTAAATACGATTGGTTTGACAGCTGGTGCCAATATTTTACGTGTGCACGATGTATTAGAAGCAAAAGAAGCGATTATTTTAGTCAATCAAATAAATGCATAATTGTCTTCAAATATTATACACTTATATCACAGAACTAACATAAAACTATACGCATAAAAAAAGGCCAAATTAAATTTGGCCTTTTTAGAACTATTAGTTCAAATAATTATTCATTAAACTTATTTCTTAGTTACGTCTTGAATTTCAAGATCAAAAACTAAATTAGAATAAGGTTTGATTGCACCATTTGCTTGAGGGCCATAAGCCAACATTGCAGGGATATAAACTGTACCTTTTCCACCTTTACCAAAATATTTTAATCCAATTTCCCATCCTGGGATCACTGAACCAGTACCGATATTTACATCTAATGGTTTTGCAGTTGGATCATTTGGTTTGATATTTGTATCAAATGTTTCACCAGCAATTGTATAACCTTTATAGTATACACTTGCAATTTTAGTTGTGTCAACCTTGTTTGCTGCATCACCAGCTTCCTTCACTACAACAAATACACCCTCTGGTGATTCAACTGCTGTGATTTTATTTTTAGCTAAATGAGCTTTGATTGCATCCACTTCTTTTTTCTTTTCTAAATCTGTTTCTTTCTTGTAATCGATTTCTACTTTCGCAACATCTGTGAACACATCTAAAATCTCAGCCTTACCTAAGATGATATCTTTTGCTTTAAAGATTTCATTTAATTGTAAAACACCCATTTTAGCTAGAGTATCAATACTTAAAGAGAAATCAATTTTATCTCCTTTTTTACATTGCATTAAGATTTCAGTAAAAGTATATTTACCTAAACTAGCAGTATCTACAGGGAAATAAACTGGGATTTGACCATAAGAAGAACTTAATGTGGTATCCTTGCTTTTTAATTTGTATTCAATATTGATTTTTACAAATTGACCTTGTTCTAATTTCTTTTGGTTGCCTTCGCCATGTGTAATTTTATACATCATACCAGAAGGTG
>CAZLKW010000050.1:0-11049 GCA_964560215.1 uncultured Sediminibacterium sp.
TCATCCTGCATTAAATGATCATACACATCCATATTGCTATGGTGTGTTCTTGTACTGTATTCAATAGGATCTTGAATGAATTGGAACCCAGGCAAGCCAACTCCATCAAATGCAATATGGTCCGTACTTCCAGTATTACTTAGAGTCACTGTTTTAGCTCCTAAATCATGGAAAGGCGTAAACCATGTTTTGAAAATTTCTGCAGCTGCAGTATTGCCTTGTGCATAAATACCACGGATTTTACCTGTTCCATTGTCAATATTAAAGTAGGTAGAGAACTTTTGATGTGCTGCATTGGGTTTATTATTCGCATCCATAAAAGTGTTTTTTACATACCCTCTAGAACCCAATAAACCTTCCTCTTCTGCACTCCATAAACCAATACGTATTGTTCTTTTTGGAGCAATACCTACCGCTTTAATAATACGCATCGCCTCGATCATTACTGCCGAACCAGATGCATTATCTGTTGCACCTGTTCCAGACTGCCATGAATCTAAATGTGCGCCAATCATTACAACTTCATCTTTTAATAATGGGTCAGTGCCTGGAATTTCTGCAATCACATTATAACCTTGTAAATCTTTTGTATGAAATTTCGTCTTCACCTCTACATCTGCCTTTACAATTGTACCTGATTTTATTAATCTTAAGATTGTATTGTAATCTTCTACAGACATTGCCATATCTAAGAAATTTGCAGGATCAGTTCCTTTATAAGCACCACCACCTTGTGCAAAAATAGTTCCATCATGGTTTCTTACACTAGTAGTTAGCATGGCCACTGCACCTTCTGCAATCGCCATTGATTTTAATAAATTCATTACTCTTTGAGGACCTACTCTTTGAGCTTGCATTTCACGCATACGTCTTTGTTGAGCAGTATCTGGCGTTCTAGCAACTGCTGGGGCAGCTGCAGATTCCATTGCAGCCAATGCTTCGTCGGTATGCCTTGCAGCATCTGCTTTGAAACTTTGCTTATACGAATTGTCCTGATCCAAAATAATAATCTTACCTTTCAATTGACCTTTATAAGCCATTAAAGTAATGGAGTCTTTCGCATCCACAACAAGTACTGTTGCATTTTTTAACCCACCCGTTCCAGCAGTCCAAGCTTTTGGCCATGCTAGTAATGGTTTATAATAAGGTGCTGTCATTGCAAAATACATTTTCTCTAAATCCCACCCTTTGCCAAACTCACCCCAAGGTGCAATCACGGCATTTTCTGCACCATTTTTGATCAAGACATCTTTTGCATAATTTGCTGCTCTTGTATAGCCTTCTGAATTCGCAAGCCTGTTTCCGCTTTTATCAGTTAAGTTAAAAGCAATATCCATTACTTGGGATTTTTCTAATCCTTCGGTTCTAATTTTTTGTATGGTAGCAGGATCCAATTGTGCCATAGCAGTTATTGGCAACAAAGCCATAAACAGACAACCTTTGACTATTAATTTTTTCATAAAAGGGATTTTGGTATTTATTGAACAATCAAATTAAGTAAAAGATGGGAGTTTTAAAAGCCATTTATCCCAATTTAGCTTAGTTGTTTGCTTTTTTATTTTGAAAGCTTCAGAATTTTATGGAATTTAAGGTTCAAAATAGACCCTTATGGAAAAAAGACAATTTATAAAAGACCTTGCCTTAACAGGTTTAGCACTGCCTTTGGGTCTTAATGGAATGGCTAAAGCATTTGCTGATAGAGAAACCAAATCCCCTATTGAGCTAGCACAAGACAACACATTTTGGGATAGTATTCGCAAACAATATATTTTAAAACCAGATTATATCAATTTAGAAAATGGCTATTATAATTTTCTTCCCCAACCTATTCTCAACAAATACATCGATCACATAAAAGAAATTAATTATCAAGGCTCCTATTATATGCGCACTGTACAATGGGAGAATAAACAAAAATCAGTTGTTGCTTTATCTGAAATTGCTGGTTGTACACCAGAGGAATTGATTATAACACGCAATACAACTGAATCTTTAGACACCATTATTGGCGGCATTCATTGGCAGGCTGGAGATGAGGCAATTATGGCTGAACAAGATTATGGTGCCATGTTAGATATGTTTAAACTTGTAAGTGAAAGACATGGCGTAGTTAATAAATTTATATCCGTACCTAATCACCCAAAAGATGATAATGAAATTGTTGAGCTCTATAAAAACGCTATCACCTCTAAAACTAAAGTAATTTTAGTGAGTCACATGATCAATATTACAGGCCAAATATTGCCTATTAAAAAAATAACTGAAATGGCCCACCAGCAAAACGTTCAGGTGATTGTAGATGGTGCGCATGCATTTGCACATATACAATTTAGTATCGCAGATTTAGGTTGTGATTATTATGCGGCATCCCTTCATAAATGGTTAAGTGTCCCACTTGGTGCTGGCATTCTTTTTGTAAAAAAAGAGCATATCAAAACCATTTGGCCATTAATTGCTGATAGTGAAAAAGACCCTAATAAAATAAAAAGACTGAACCATACGGGAACACATCCTGTACATACCGACATAACGATACCAGATTCTATCGCATATTATCAAATGATAGGTCCTGCAAAAAAAGAAGCAAGATTGAGGTATCTTCAACAATATTGGACCAGTCAGGTAAAAGATAATCCAAACATTATTTTAAATACCCCAACAGAGGATGAAAGAGCTTGTGCAATTAGTAATGTGGGCATTAAAGGAATTAAACCTGCTCTTTTAGCGGAGCGTTTAATGAAAGAATTCAAAATATTTACTGTTGCTATCGATTATGCCAATGTGCATGGTTGCCGAATTACACCAAATCTCTATACAACAACCAAAGAACTTGATGTATTTTTACAGGCTTTAAAAACACTGAGTAAAGCCTAAAATCACATTTTTTGCGTTTTATAGCTCTATTATAAGGTATTTGTATTGATTACCCTGGATTGTCCATTTTTATTACATAGTGCTTGACAATGAACTGCAAGAAATATTATAACTTTAGGTAATATTCTATCAAAAGGATTAACGTTTTACCATTATTATGAGTTCAAATTTTATACGCATTACAGAATCTGATTCTAACTACAATCATATTGAAAATTTTAGCACTGCTGAGATTTTACAAAATATCAATACAGAAGATAAAAAAGTGGCTTATGCTGTTGAAAAAGCCATGTTTCAAGCGGTTGAAAATGCAGAAGATAATATGGAACAAGCATGGAAAGATTTAAAGGAATTTAATATTAGCAGCCAAGATGTGGTCGTAGGTATTGCCGCAAGTGGAACAACACCATATGTAATCAGTGGGCTTGAAACATGTAGACAAAATCAAATCACCACAGGTAGCATTAGCTGTAATTTAAATAGTCCAGTTTCTTCCCATGCCGACTTCCCTATTGAAGTGGAGGTAGGTCCTGAATTTATTACTGGCAGTACGAGAATGAAAAGTGGTACCGCACAAAAGATGGTGCTCAATATGATTTCAACTGCCGTCATGGTAAAACTAGGGCGCATCAAAGGAAATAAAATGGTCAATATGCAATTAACGAATCAAAAATTATTTGATCGTGGTGTGAAAATGATCATGGATGAATTAAAGACCGTTGATGCAACAACTGCTACTGAACTCTTAACTGAACATGGTTCAGTTAAAAAATCTGTGGAAGCATACAATCAAAAATAATTACGAAGGAAAACTAAACTTTCCCATGGTGATGGGTATCTTAGTCGCATACCCTCCTGCAAATAAAGGTGTTCCTGCAACCGCTTCGTTCGCTAACAAAGCAAACAAAATCGCTTCCTTTGCATCTGGGTTAATACCTAATAAATCTGATGAATACAATGTAGCGTTAGGTAATAATGATTTTAAATGTCCCATTAATACAGGATTATGCATACCTCCTCCACTACTATACATATTGAATGTCGTACCAGGTGTTAAACACGAATGGATACAATCTGCAATAGTCTCTGCAGAAAAACGATTCAAAGTAGCCATCACATCTTGAGATGAAATACTTTCAGTTTGACTAGCTTTTTGTGCGTTTGTTAAAAATTCTAAATTAAATAATTCAGGACCAATGGTTTTAGGTAGACCTAAAGCAAAAAAAGAATGGGCTTTTAAAGCTGTTAATAAGTTAGAATTGATTTCTCCTGATGCTGCAATTGCACCACCATTATCATAAGCCAATGGGGCAAAATGGGTTCTTGTATAAGCATCCATTAAAGTATTCCCTGTACCCGTATCTGTTGAAAAAACTTGATCTAAACTACAACCAGCAGCTAAATAAGTAAAATTGGCTATGCCGCCCATATTTAACAACAACCTATTTTCTGTGGAATGACTACACAATAAATAATCTCCATACACAGCTAATGGTGCCCCCTCTCCGCCTGCAGCCACATGCTTTTGTCTAAAATCACTTAAAGTCAATATGCCAGTTGTAACAGCAATATGGTCTCCATCTCCAATCTGTAAAGTTGCAGGCCCATATTCAGAATTGGGATGCAATGATTTTGGCGCATGATAAATTGTTTGCCCATGACTGGCAATCATATCAACTTGACTTGATGGTATATTCCAAGATGCTAATGCTGATAAAATCATTTTTCCGTGTTGCTGCCCTATCCATGCATTCAACAAAGTCAAGGTTTCTAATGACACCATTTCTTTTGAAAAAATACTTAATATCTTTTCTTTAAAATCAACTGAATAATCTATAGTCTTAAAAGCTTTTAATTCAAATTGAGTTTCTTTTCCTGCACCCTTCATAGCACATAAAGCAATATCTAAACCATCCATTGAAGTGCCACTCATCAAACCAATGACTAAGCGCTCCTGCTTTTCTGCGACCTTTACTAGATTTTGAATATTCTGATGCATGAAAAAAATGTATTTAACTTCCTCAAGATACTAAAGAGACTGCTTAAATCAAAGTAGTTAAAAGTTTTTCACACTCTTGGAACTCAACCATTTATACCCACTATTCCACTTAACTTTGCTTAATAAATTATTTGTATGCTTAAAGTTGGCGTTTTTGGTGTGGGTCATTTAGGGAAATTTCATTTGAATAACTGGAAACAGATTCCAACTGTTGAATTAGTTGGCTTTTTTGACCCCAATAATGAACAGGCTGCAGAAGTAGAAAAGACATATGGCATCAAAAGATATATGGATGAAGCCGAATTAATTGCGGCTGTCGATGCCATTGATGTTGTCACTCCTACACATTTGCATTTCCCTGTTTGTGAAATGGCAATTAAAATGGGCAAACATGTTTTTGTAGAAAAACCGATGGCCAATACCATTGAAGAAGGTAAAGCAATTATGCACATGGTAAAGGAAGCCAATGTTAAGTTACAAGTTGGACATGTAGAAAGATTCAACCCTGCATTCACCGCTCTAAAAAACGAAACGCTAAAGCCATTATTTATTGAAGTACACCGCTTGGCGCAATTTAATCCAAGAGGCACAGAAGTAAGTGTGATTTTAGATTTAATGATTCATGATATTGATATCATTTTAAGCATCGTAAAAAGTGATGTTAAAAATATTTCTGCAAGTGGTGTTGCTGTATTGACAGACACTCCTGATATTGCGAACGTACGTATAGAATTCAACAATGGCTGTGTTGCGAACTTAACAAGTAGTAGAATCAGTATGAAGAAGATGCGTAAGATTAGACTATTCCAAAAAGATGCTTATATCGGTATTGACTTTCTTGAAAAAAATACGGAGATTATTAAGCTTAAACTACCAGAAGAATCAGATGCTTTCTCCTTTGATATTGAAACACATCAAGGGACTAAAACCATCTCTATTTCTAATCCAGTGGTAGAAGAAGGGAATGCTATTTTAAGTGAGCTGACAAGCTTTGTTCAATCAATTGAAAAGGATGAACCTACTGTTGTAAATGAGATTGATGGCTATTTAGCAATGGAAGTAGCACATCAAATTTTAGAAAAAATAAGCAAATCAACTTCTGTTGTGAATCAGTCCGCTGAATAATTTATTATAAGTAATAAACGATTTTTCGACGTAAATAAAAAGATTGAGTCAACAATTACTTATTTCGAAAATCTTTTTGCCAAGATATAATCTGCAATCGCTAAATCTAGCGGTCTTGTAATTTTGATATTTTCAAATTCGCCATCCACTAAATACACTGGTGTTCCGCTGGCTTCTACAACATTGGCTTCATCTGTAAAGGATGGCTGATAGGCTTGTTCAAATGCCTTTATTAATAAGGCAGCATTGAATGTTTGAGGGGTTTGTATCATCATGACCTTTTCTCTATCAACTACATGATGTGAAATACCATCGATTAATCTTATGGAATCGGTTGAACTTACAGCAGGTATTGCAGAGCCTTTTTCCACAGCTTGCTGAAAACAGCGTTGAATCAAAGCGGGTGTTAATAAGCAACGTACGGCATCATGCACGAATACCACAGCATCTTGGTCTACTTCTGCTAAGCCATTTTTTACAGATTGAAATCTTGTATCTCCTCCAGCCACAAATTGAAATTCTTGTGATAGCCCACAAGATGCTATGATCTTTTGTCCCTCTTCGATATAACCTGAGGGCAAAACAATTATAAAATTAATATCAGAAAAAGCAGCCACAAATTGATCGATCGTATGTAACAAAATTGACTTTCCTTCAATTTCTAAAAATTGCTTAGGCACAACCGTTCCCATTCTTTGGCCTGTGCCTCCTGCTACGATGATCGCTGTTTTTTTCATGTACTATTTTTATACCTGCCCTTATGAATGAAATGATAAGGACTTACTTTACTAATAATTTTTCTACCTCTTTTGCTAATACTCCTTTATCAATAGGTGCTGTACCTACTAATTCACAAACCAATCCTCCTGCAATATTGGCCATTTCTGCCGCTAATTCCATATCTTTTGTACAAGCAAAAACCAAAGATGCCACAGCTATTACAGTGTCCCCTGCTCCACTAACATCTGCAATATTGCGGATATGTGTTGGGATCAACTGTTGCTTATTAGCTTCCGCAAAATAAACACCATGTTCCGACAAGGTGATAAAGGAAATAGAATGACTTAAAGCCTTATTTAAAGCAGTATGCACTTGATGCATATTGGTAAGATCGATATTTGGTATCTCTATTTTTAAACCTTCTTTTACTTCTTTTAAATTAGGTTTAAAGAGGGTGCAATTTTTATATGCTAAGAAATTCTTTTGTTTTGGATCCACTGCAGTAGGGATTCCTTTTTGGTTACAATAAGAAATAATTGCCTCAATCACTTCGGCCGTTAAAACGCCTTTATTGTAGTCCTCTAAGATGATTAATGCAGGTTGCTCTTTTTCTACATATGCATAGAAATTAGCTAACAATGCTTTTGATTCCTCAGTATCTATATCATGTGTGTTTTCATGGTCTAAGCGCATCATTTGTTGATTACGCCCCATGATTCTCACTTTATTCGTAGTCACCCTAGAAGCACTTGTATGTATATAGTTCGTATCTATCTTTTCGGCCTCTAATAGCCCTTTTAAATCCTTCCCTTCCTGGTCATTACCAATTACAGCAAAAACTGTGGTTGGCGCCCCTAGGGCCCTTAAATTAAGCGCTACATTGGCTGCTCCACCTACCCTTGTCTCCTTTCTTTGTAGGGAAACAATGGGCACCGGTGCTTCTGGAGAAATACGGTCTACGCCTCCCCACCAATAGGTATCCAACATGATATCACCTACTACCCCAATTTTTGTGGTAGCAAATCCTTCAAATAATTCTTTAAATCTTTTATGATCCATCATTTACGCTGCCGATTTTTGATTACGCAATGCCAAGTAGTACAATGGTACTCCTAATAAAGTAATGATTAATCCAGGCCAAGTAAAATTAGGCTTATAGATAATCAACAAGACACAAAAACAAGTACCCATCAAAATATAAATTGCTGGCAATACTGGATATCCAAATGCTTTATAAGGTCTTTCTAGTTCCGGTCTTTTTTTACGAAGGATAAAAATACCAATGATTGTTAAAATATAAAATATCACAACTATGAAAGAAACCATATCTAACAAATCGCCATACCTACCGCTTAAACAAAGTAAAGCAGCTACAATACATTGCGCCCATAGTGCCCAAGCAGGTACCGCATTCTTATTTAAAGAACCCGCTTTTTTAAAGAACAACCCGTCCTGTGCCATCGTATAATACACCCTAGCACCGGCAAGAATTAAGCCATTATTACAACCAAATGTAGAAACCATGATCATCACTGCAATAACATAAGTACCAATATTGCCAAAAATTACATTAGAAGCTGCTACCGCAACGCGGTCTGCAGGTGCGTTCGCAATTTCATTCAAAGGCAATACACTTAAATACATCAAGTTTGCAGAAATATAAATAACTGTTACAATCAATGTACCTAAGAAAAGACTTAGTCCAATATTTCGTTGTGGGTTTTTGATTTCACCCGCAATAAAAGTCACATTATTCCATGCATCACTGCTAAAAATAGACCCGACCATCGAGGCAGCGATGGCACCTAAAATAGCAACTCCGAAAATTGGAGTAGCACTTCCATCAGATGCAATTGTTTTCATATCCCATGCATTGGTCCAATTGGCATCCCAAATACTTGCTTTAGAAGCTAATAAAAAACCAAATCCGATTAATCCAAATAAAGAAGCCAACTTCGTGATGGTGAATGTAGACTGAATCATTTTACCACCTTGTACACCCTTGGTATTGATATAAGTGAGTAAAACAATAATGGCTATCGATAATATTTGTGCTGGATAGATTTTCAAGAAACCCAATTGAAATAAAATATTAGCATCGGTCATTTCTAAAGATGGAAAAAAATAACCGGCAAATTTACTAAAGGCAACACCCACTGCTGCAATTGTTCCTGTTTGAATCACAGAAAAGAAACTCCATCCATATAAAAATCCTAGTAATGGATTATAAGATTCTTTTAAATAAACATATTGACCTCCTGCTTTTGGGAACATAGCACTTAACTCACCATAGCTCAAAGCTGCAGTTAAAGTCATGAAACCAGTAAGCAACCAAACAGCAACTAACCAACCGGCAGAGCCTACATTTCTGGTGATATCTGCACTCACAATAAAGATACCTGATCCAATCATACTTCCAGCAACAATCATCGTTGCATCGAATGCAGATAAACTCGGTTTAAATCCAGTATTTGTTTCTGACATATTGTTCAACTATAAATTAAAAAAAATCCCGTTGAAAAAAACGGGATTGAAATGGATTATTTTTTGTATTCCGCGTTTAGGCCTTTTACAATATCTGCGGTGATATCATAAGTCGTGTCTTTGTAATACATTAAATCTGAATTGCTGGAAAATACATAAGCAAATTGCTTGTCTTTATTGTACTTCAAGATGAAAGCTTCGATTTTCTTTTTAACTTCTTGTAACTTTCTATAACTCTCCTCTTGTAAAGCTTGCGTTAATTGTTGCTCCGTATTTGCGTAATTTTTTTCAAGTTGTTGTAACTCTTGTTGTTTTGCAACTACTTCTCCTTGTGATAAATATTGGCCATTCTTTTGAAGGTCTTGGTATTTTGCAGCAAAAGCATTTTTAAGTGCCGTTAATTGTTTTGCATTCTCCATGTCTTTTAATTGCAAAGCATCTTTTACATCCTTGAAAAAAGTATAATTATTTTGAATAGAATCAATTTCAAAATAAGCTACTTTGGTGCCATTAGAGGACTGCACTGCAGCTTGTTTACTTGCAGAACCACCACCACTAAAATGCAATACAAACAATACTACTATTGCCACTGCTAATACACCATTAATTATCAAATTTGTCGACTTCATCTTTATTTATTTTGTTTGATTGTAGGTATTTCGCCCTACCCTATAAAAATAAGTAAAATATATAAATCAAACGTCTATTTAAGTCATAAAAAAAGCAGGAAATAGTACTATTTCCTGCTTTTTAACAAAATCAATTAAAGTGCTTATTCTTCCTCATCAAAGCTCATCGCTTCACGAGTTGTAGCCAACACTTCATATTCTTCCTTACTTCCTACGATCAATTTTTCAAATTCTTTTTGACCAGTACCTGCAGGAATTAAGTGACCTGTAATTACATTCTCTTTCAATCCAAGCATTAAGTCAACCTTACCTTGAATAGCTGCCTGACTCAATACTTTAGTAGTCTCTTGGAATGACGCAGCTGAGATCCAGCTTTGTACACCCAATGAAGCTTTAGTAATACCTAACAATACTGGACGAGCTGTAGCAGGTTTCGCATCGCGCACTTCTACTACTTTCTTGTCTGCACGCTTCAAGATAGAATTCTCTTCTCTTAATTCACGAACAGTTACAATTTTACCAGGTTTGAAAGTCGCACTATCACCACCATCAGTAACTACTTTCTTATCATAAATACGATCATTCTCTTCGATAAAGTCAAAGCGGTCTTCTAAATCTTCTTCTAAGAATTTAGTATCTCCCGCATCCACAATCTCTACCTTCTTCATCATTTGACGTACAATTACCTCAATGTGTTTGTCATTGATTTTTACACCCTGTAAACGATATACCTCTTGGATTTCATTTACAACGTATTCTTGTACCGCATATGGACCTCTGATAGATAAGATATCTGCTGGAGCAATTTGCCCGTCTGATAAAGGAGAACCCGCTTTAACGAAGTCACTATCTTGAACCAAGATCTGACGTGTTAATGGCACTAAGTACTTCTTCACCATACCATCTTTAGACTCAACAATGATTTCTCTGTTACCACGCTTGATATTACCAAATGCAACGATACCATCGATCTCACAAACAATCGCAGGGTTACCTGGATTTCTTGCCTCGAATAATTCAGTTACACGTGGAAGACCTCCCGTGATATCTCTTAACTTACCTAAGACTCTTGGAATTTTCACCAAGATATGTCCTGCTTTCACTTCTACACCTTCTTCGATAACGATGTGAGAACCTACTGGTAAGTTGTACATCTTATTGTCTTTAGCGCCAGATAAGATGATGGTTGGGATCTTTGTTTTATCCTTAGATTCAATA
>CAZLKW010000051.1:0-10494 GCA_964560215.1 uncultured Sediminibacterium sp.
AATTGCAAACAGCAATGCATCGTATTATCGATGCTCTTTTGTGCATCAGGATTTTGATCCAATGTTTTAGCCACAATCCATGGCTCTTGCTTTTGCATGTATTGGTTGCCTTTTCTAGCAAGGTCAATCAATTCAAATTGTGCTTCTCTAAACTTATATTGCTCTAATAAATTTGTAATTTTTTCTTTGGATACTTTCACTACTTCCATCATGCCTTTAAAGCTATCAGTCGCATTGTCGCTTGCGTCTTCTGCGGCAATTAAATCGGTATGGAATGGTGGCACTTTGCCATTGCATAATTTATGCATCAATACCCAAGTTCTATTCACAAAATTTGCAAAGATGCTTACCAATTCACCATTCACGGATTCCTGAAATCCTTTCCAGGTGAATTCGCTATCCTTTGACTCAGGTGCAATAGAGGTTAGGTAAAAACGTAAACTATCTGCTAAGCCATCACCGCCATTTTCTTTTTTAATCCATTTGTTGATATAATCATCCATCTCGATGCTCCATCCTCTAGAAGTACTCATTTTGTCTCCTTCTAAATTCATGAACTCGTTGGCAGGCACATTTTCAGGTAAAATATGTCCATTCAATTTCAACATGACAGGGAAGATGATGCAATGGAAAACAATATTGTCTTTCCCAATAAAGTGCACCAATTTCGTTTCCTTATCATTCCAATAAGGCGACCAATCTTTATTATTATTAATTGCCCATTGTTTCGTTGCACTGATATAACCTATAGGTGCATCAAACCAAACGTATAATACTTTTCCTTCTCCAGCTTGCACGGGCACTTTAATGCCCCAATCTAAATCACGCGTAACGGCTCTTGGCTGTAACCCGCCATCAATCCAGCTTTTACATTGTCCAACCACTGCAGGACGCCAATCATTCGCGTGTTCTTTTAATATCCACTCGCGTAAAAATGCTTCGTGTCTATTTAATGGAAGGTACCAATGTGTTGTTTCTTTTTTAATCGGAGCTTGACCACTTAAAGTACTCACCGGGTTAATCAATTCTTCTGGACTTAAAGTCTTGCCACACTTTTCACATTGATCGCCATAGGCTTCTTTATGACCACAACTTGGACAAGTGCCCTTAATGTATCGGTCCGCTAAAAAAGTATTGGCAGCTTCGTCAAAATATTGCTCCGAAGTTTTTGTTTCTAAATCACCTTTAGCTTCTAAGTTTTTGAAAAAGTCCGAAGCTGTTTCATGGTGCAAAGGGTCACTTGTTCTGTGGTAGATGTCAAATGCGATACCAAGGTCCTTGAAATTTTGTTCAATGATTGGATGGTATTTATCAATAATCGCTTGAGCGGTCGTACCCTCTTTGGTCGCTTGAATAGGGATGGCTGTTCCGTGTTCATCACTGCCGCATACAAAAACAACATCTCTTTGTTGCGCTTTTAAATAACGTACATAGATGTCAGCTGGTAAATAAGCACCTGCTAAATGGCCAATATGCTTTAAACCATTCGCATAAGGAAGTGCTGCTGTAATCAAATATCTTTTTGGCGTGTTCATTCCTGCAAAAGTACTTAATATTGCGGTATGATTCAACCTCCTCGTTTGTTGCCTGGCAACAGCATTGGCATCCTTTGTCCAGCCGGTTCCATCCCAATGGAAAAAGTGACTATTTGTGCGCAAATCCTTGAATCCTGGGGTTATCAGGTACAAGTTGGCAAGACGGTTGGTACAAAATTTGGTCATTTCTCGGCCTCAGATATGGATCGACAAATGGAGTTACAATCCATGATGGATGATCCTGAAATTCATGCAATTTTATGTGCCCGTGGTGGATACGGTTTGAGTAGGATTGTTTCGGGCTTAGATTTTAATAAATTCAAGGCCAATCCAAAATGGGTGATCGGCTTTAGCGATATTACTGTGTTACATGCAGCCATTCAAAAGCAAGGGATTCAAAGTATTCATGGTCCCATGTCAGCGGCTTTTGGAAAAGGGGATGCAGGACTTCCATATATTAAAGCGTTGAAATCAATTTTAGAAGGGGAGGCCTTGCCCATTGAAGCAAAGCCACATGCAGGCAATCGCTTTGGGAGTGCCAAGGGGCAATTGGTTGGGGGCAATCTTTGCCTTTTCACCCATTTAATTGGTAGTAAAAATCAAGCGGACACATATGGAAAAATTTTATGTATCGAAGATGTAGGAGAGCATCATTATAATATAGACAGAATGCTTATTCAGTGTAAAAATGCAGGCTTATTAGATGGATTAGCAGGCTTGGTGGTAGGTGGATTTACGGAGATGAAGGATAGTTCAGCTGATTTTGGTGAAACGGTGATTGAAATTATTCAGCGATTAACTGCAAATACAACTTACCCTATCTGCTTCGATTTTCCAATTAGCCATGATTTGGAAAATAAGCCTATTCAGTTAGGAGGCAACTACCAACTTTCAGTGACCGATCAGGGCACTCTTTTAACAAAAATCTAAAGCCTTCGATACAATTATACATTAAATTTGTATTCTAAATTGTATCCTATGTTAAAATCATTTTTAACTTATTTCGCTTTTATTTTGGCAGGTCTGCAAGGCGTTGCAGCACAGTCTTATATATTATCTGGCATTCAAAAAACAGATAAAGACCAGATGCAATACGAGGTATTGGGAAAAGTAGCTGGCAAATATTGGATTTACAAAAACAATGAAGGCATTGCTACAATAGCACAATACAATGATCAAATGCAATTGGTACAACAAAACGATTTAGCGTTTTTGCCAAAAAAAATCAATGCAATAGAGTTTGTTACAAAATCTGATAAAGTATATGCTTTATATCAATTCCAAGCGGCTACAACAGTGTATGCAATGGTGGCAGAATTGGATGAAAAAGCACAATTAGTTGGCACCCCAACTGTTCTAGATACTGCAGAAAAAATTAGACCAGGTTCTGGTGCTAAGATTTTTAATTTAATAGAAAGTCAGGATAGATCCAAGTTGCTTGTATTCACTGTTAATACAACTAATCCGGCATCCATTAAAATCAAGGCAATCAGTTTGAGTTCGCCTTTTGGTTTTGCTAGTGAGGCAACGATAAGTATCAATGCACAAAACAAAAAAAGTCATCTTTCCGATTTTGCAATAGATAATAAAGGAAATTTATTCTGTTTAAGAAATGCAGAACAGCCCAATGCCGCGCCAGTTGTGAGTTTATTGTATTTAGCTGCTGATGGCAATGAAGTAATTGAAACGCCAATTGTAAATAATAGTTTGTTGTTAGACGATATTCGTTTGAAAATAAATAATGCAAACGGAACTGTTTTGGTGAACTCTTTTTATGCAACCGAAAAGAAAGGTGCAATTGAAGGCATGTACAGTTTCATCTGGGATATTGCTAGTAAAACAAATCTGTTGACAAATGCAAGTCGTTTTACAGATGAAATTAGAGATGCGGTTACAGATAGAAAAAATTTAAGAACAGCATTTGATGATTTTTACTTCGATCAAGTGCAACCAAATGAAGATGGTGGTTTTACAATTATAGCAGAAGCAGCTAAAACAAGTTCGAATAGAAGCGCTTTTTCAAGATGGGATTATTTCTGGGGAGGCCCGTTTTATAATCCATTTATTTTTAGCTACTGGAACCGACCATTCGGTTTTTATCCTTGGGCAAGATTCGGCTGGGGCATGATGCGTCCTTGGGGTTGGGGATGGGGCTTTGGATGGAATAGCTGGATGATGATGTCGCCTTTTTATGGATACGGAACCCCTTCTGTGACTTATTCTGCAGGCAAAGTGGCTATTCTTAAATTTGATGCAAAAGCAAATATTCAATCAGTAAAAACGATTGACAAAAAACAGTCTGACATGAATGTAGATCAGTTCATTGGGTATGGTCAAATCCAAAATAGTGCAGGAACAAATTTCTTGTATTTCAATAAGACAAAAGGGGTAAGACAAATCGTGCATCAACAATTAAATACCTCAGGAAATATTGTTGCGGGCGCTCCAATTGTTTTGAATGAAAAACAATTAGAATGGATGCCAAGATCTTTAAAGCAAGTTGGTGAAAAAGAAGCAATTTTGCCTTACCAATCTAAAGGCAAATTAGGTTTTGCTAAAATCACGATTCAATAATCATGGTATTTTTATTCAAGGACAGATCGGATATTAATTTGCTTTTTTTAGTAGTACTAAATGTGCTCGTGCATTTTCATTTTTATTGGGAAACACCGATAGTGATTGCGAATCCTTCCGACGGTTTATTGGCTTATTTTTTATATCATTATATAAAGCCTTTGCCGCCATTGGCTTTGATATTGCTCTTTCATTTTATAGTCATTATACAAGCACTTAGGTTGAATATTTTATTGAGTAAATTTAAAATGTTTCAACATATAAGTTATTTGCCAGCTTTTACATTTGTGCTATTGACAGCTTTATTCCCTTTTTGGGATGCAATTAGTTCTGGTTTGATTGCGAATGCTTTGATCATTTGGATCTTGGTCAAATTAAATCGTTTGTATGACCAGACGCAACCAAAAACACTTGAATTTAATATTGGAATGATTGTTGGTTTCTCAATTTTAATGTACGAACCAATTGCCATTTTAATACCAGTTGTGCTTTTTGCTTTAGCCATTATTAGACCCTTTAGGTTAACAGAGTGGTTGGTCTTAATAATGGGAATCCTATTGCCCTTTTATTTTGTTTTCACCTATGTATTCTTAACGGATTCTGCTGCTGCATTTACTGCTTTTTTACCTAGGTTAGATTGGAAAAATCCATTATCAGGAATGGGCATAAAAGCCGGCATTTCTTTAATTTTTATTGCAGTCCAATTATTAGTTGGCTTTTACTTCTGGCAGGAACAACAAAATAGATTCATTATTCAGGTTAGAAAGTACTGGGGTGTGATGTTATTGACCTTATTTGTGACTTTTTTTCAGCCAATTATATTCTCCTCCCAAGCTTTGTATGCCTCTGCGATTGTTTTGGCTCCTATGGCGAGTTTTATAAGCTTTTGTTATGCTGGGCCAAAGCAGTTATTGATTCCCAACGTTTTATTTTGGATTGCTGCTGGTCTGATTGTGTATAACCACCTTTTATAAGTGTAGAATTTTGGCTTTTTAGCAAGGCATATTTAAGTACCTTTGTAACTCAATTTTACTCAACTATTAAGCTTTATATTATGAAATTTGGCGTATTGGTGTTCCCTGGATCAAACTGCGATAGAGATATGCAAGATGCTTTGGAAAAAGATCTTGGATTCGAGGTACAAATGCTTTGGCATAAGGATAGCGATTTATCTCATTTCACAACCGATGATTGCATCGTTTTACCAGGGGGATTTTCATACGGAGATTATTTACGTTGTGGCGCCATTGCAAAATTTAGCCCAATGATGCAGTCGGTGATTGAATTTGCAAATAAAGGGGGTAAAGTATTGGGTGTTTGTAATGGCTTCCAAATTTTATGTGAGTCAAGTTTATTGCCAGGCGCCTTATTGCAAAACGCAAATCAACAGTTTATTTGTAAAAACGTTTTTATTAAATCAGACAATAGCGGGCCATTAAAAATCCCTATCGCACATGGTGAGGGAAGGTATTTTGCAGATGATGTAACTTTGGAGAGCTTAGAAAAAAATAATCAAATTATTTTCCGCTACTGCGATGAAAATGGACAAATTGGTGGCGCAGCTAATCCAAATGGCGCTATTAAAGATATCGCAGGTATTTGCAATGCGAATAGAAATGTATTTGGTATGATGCCTCATCCAGAAAGAGCGACTAACCCTGCTTTAAATAATACAGATGGGGTGCAAGTATTTGAATTATTAGGTTTATTAAAAACTGCAGCGGCATTATAAATAGCGCTAAAATTTTTGTTTACGAATTTTATTGTAAACACTTAAAATAAAAAATTGAGATGAAAAAAATATTCTTTGCTTTAATGTTATTGGCATTTTCAATCAATAGCCAAGCTCAAAAATTGGCGCCAGTTAAATGGGCCTATCAAGCAGTTAAAACAGGCGACAAGCAGTACAATATCATTATCACTGCAAATGTAGAAGCGCCTTGGCATATCTACTCTCAATTTGTAAAAAAAGGGCCAGTGCCAACGACTGTGCAGTTTGCAAAAAATCCATTGGTCTTATTAAAAGGAGCGACAAAAGAAGTAGGTAAATTAGAAAAGAAGTTTGATAAAAATTTTGATGCTGTTATAGGTTCTTTTGGAGGCAAGGTTCAGTTTATCCAAGCTGTGACTTTAAAAGTAGCTACTAAAACAAAATTAACTGGCACCATTGAATACATGGTTTGTAATGAGGAAAGATGTTTGCCTCCTACAAAGCAAAGTTTTGAAGTGGACATTCAATAATTATTGATTCAATCACCATCGCAAAAGGCAACAAGCCCAAAAATTATTCATGCGAAATTTATTCTTGACATTTATAGCGCTGATCTTAACTGTTACGCAGTTAAATGCGCAAGCAGATAGTATTGCGAAAGCAACAACAAAGATCAAGGCAATCAATGACTCAGCCTACACTGTTCAAGTTCATATAGAAGTGCAGGAAGGGTGGAAAGTATATGATGCGAATGCAGAAGGTGTAGAAGCGCCAATTTTAAAATATTCGCTAGAAACAGCTGAGACAAAAAACAAACCACAATATTCTGTTGCGTCTATTGCAGGGAAAGACGTTCTATTTAATGAAGCAAGGTCTTTTTCTGGATCTTTTGATATCACAGAAGAGCTTGTGGTGCATGGTTTTCAGCCAGACAGTTTAAAGGGCGTTGCGATGATCAGTGTTGGGAAAGGCGCCTCTTTTTACGTGCTTGAATTACCTATTGCTATGCCCTTAGTGAATGGACAAAAGAGTAGTCAATTTAATATCTTGTTACCTGAGTCTGCACGCAATGTAGCGGATGGTGCTTGCGGAACAACGACTTCAAGTTCAACAGATGCCAGTGGCGCTTGGGGGGTATTTTTATTAGGATTTCTTGGGGGCTTAATTGCATTGGTTACACCATGTGTATTCCCAATGATTCCTGTAACCGTTTCTTTTTTTACAAAGAGATCAAAGACAAGAAAACAAGGCATACAGAATGGCTTAATATATGGGTTGAGTATTTTCTTGATTTATGTATTAGCAAGTGTGCCTTTTCATATTGTTGGCAATGTGCAACCAGAAATCTTCAATAGTATTTCTACAAATGCTTGGTTGAATATCGCTTTCTTCGCCATTTTTATCTTTTTTTCCATTTCATTCTTTGGCTATTTTGAAATCAGTCTACCTTCTGGCATCGCCAATAAGGCGGATGCAAAGAGTGGCTTAGGAAGTTTGGGCGGCATCTTTTTTATGGCAATTACTTTGGCCATCGTTTCTTTTTCTTGCACTGGTCCAATATTGGGCACTTTATTAGTAGGTTCTCTACAAGGAGGCGCATGGGCTTTAACGCAGGGCATGGCTGGTTTTGGTATGGCGCTAGCTTTACCATTTACTTTATTCGCGATCTTCCCTCAATGGCTACAAAGTTTACCTAAGTCTGGTGGATGGTTGGACACAGTTAAAAAAGTATTGGCATTTGTTGAACTAGCATTAGCGTTTAAATTTTTATCGAATGCAGATTTAGTGCAACATTGGGGACTATTAAAAAGAGAGGTATTTATTGGTATTTGGATCTTCATTAGCCTTGGCTTGAGTGCTTATCTTTTTGGATTCTTATTACTGCCACATGATGTCAAAGGCGCTAAGATTGCTTTAGGAAGAAAAGCATTGGGTGTGCTCGCTTTATTTTTCGCCATTTATTTAGGAGCGGGTTTAGCCCCTAAAAATGCGAATAACTTAAAATTATTAAGTGGTTTCCCACCTCCAACACATTATAGCTTATTTGCTACAGATAGCACAAGTCATGGCCTAAAGGCGGACGTGGTGAATGATTATACCAAGGCATTGACCATGGCGCGCGCACAACAAAAACCAATCTTAATTGATTTTACAGGATGGGCCTGTGTCAATTGTAGGAAGATGGAAGAACAAGTATGGACAGATCCTGCAGTACAAAGTTTTATCAAAGAAAATTTTATTTTGTTATCCTTATATGTAGATGACCGTGCAAAGCTTCCGGTAGCTGAACGTTTTGTTTATACAACTCAAGGAGGGCAGCAAAAAGAAATAAATACGGTAGCTGATTTATGGGCAACATTTGAAACAGAGAATTTCAATCAATCTTCTCAACCATTATATGTGGTGTTAAGTTCAGATCAAGTGTTGCAATCTAATCCTATTGGCTATACACCTGATATCCAACAATATCTGGAATGGCTAAAATGTAGCGCAAAGAAAAAATAAAATTTTTGAATTAGTATAAAAAAGAGAAGGCCCCGATTCGGGGCCTTCTCTTTTTTATTTGTTGAACGCAAATCGTCTATAAACTACATCGTCATCCCTCGCTCGTTCATCATCTTTCTTAAGTTAATTAAGCCATAGCGCATTCTTCCCAAAGCGGTATTGATACTACAGTTGGTTAAAGTAGCAATTTCTTTAAAGCTTAAATTAGCGTAGTGTCTTAATACAATAATTTCTCTTTGTTCTTCTGGTAATAAGTCAACCAGTTCTTGGATATTTTTATGTGTTTGAGCACGCGTCATTTTATAATCAGCAGAATGATCGGTATGCTTAATTACTTCAAATATATCTTGGTCGTCACTTGTCTTTATAACAGGAGTACGTTTTACTTTTCTAAAATGGTCTACACAAAAATTGTGTGCAATTCTTAAAGCCCAAGGAAGGAACTTGCCTTCTTCGGCATATTTTCTTTGCTTTAAATTGTCAATGATCTTGATGAAAATTTCTTGGATCAAATCTTCAGCCAAATAACTGTCTTTAACCATAAATAAAATGGTGTTGAAGATTTTTTCTTGGTAACGATCAATCAAGGCATCAAAAGCGTGGTTATTACCATCTTGAAAAGATTGGATCAATTCGTTGTCTGTCAGTTCAACTACTTTGTTCATGTTTGTTTTTTATAGGTTGTTCTTAGGTCAGGCAGTAGGGTCTACCTAGGATTAGTTTTGGAAAATTACTAGCTTATTGTACCCGATTCGTGATTGTGGGAAACAAGAAAAATGTTTAAAGGATATCCACATCCCATTATTTGAAATAATATTTGGCTCTAACGCAACCAATTAGACCCCGATGGTGTTATTTTGTAGTATGGCTGTAACTAAGAAAGATCAAGAGAAAAAGGGGCTAGATTCCATCGAAGTAGTGGGTGCAAGGGTTCATAATTTAAAAAATGTATCTGTTGAATTTCCACGAAACCAATTTATAGTGGTGACAGGGGTTTCTGGTAGCGGCAAGTCCTCCTTGACGATTGATACCCTTTTTGCGGAGGGTCAGCGCAGGTATGCCGAAAGTTTATCTTCCTATGCAAGGCAGTTCATGTCCAGAATGGGCAAGCCCGACGTTGATTATATCAAGGGTTTGTGCCCAGCTATTGCCATCGAACAAAAAGTGACAACCCGTACCCCTAGAAGCACGGTGGGAAGCATGACAGAGATTTATGAGTATTTGAGGGTTCTGTTTGCTAGAATTGGTAAAACTTATTCTCCCATTAGTGGAAATGAAGTGAAAAAGCAGGATGTGCAAGATGTACTTTCTTTTATAGAAAAAGGTAAGATGGGGGACAAGATGGTTTTGTTGGTTTCATTTAAGCAACACGCTAAAAGAGATATCCAAGAGGAGTTGAATATCCTGATGCAAAAAGGATTTGCGCGTATTTATTTAAGAGGCACAAAAACGGCACCTGAAATTATAAGGATTGAAGATGCTTTGAATTGGAATAAAAAAGAATTACAGCAAAATTTCAAAGACAAAGAAATATACATTCTAATTGATCGTATCGTTGTTAAAATTTTTGAAGAAGATGATATACACCGTTTGACAGACTCAATTGGAACCGCATTTTATGAAGGAGAAGGTATTGTTTGGGTAGAGCAAAACGAAACCAACTTAGTCAGCTTTAATAATAAGTTCACATTAGATGGAATAGAGTTTGACGAACCAAGTCCAAACTTATTTTCATTCAATAACCCATATGGCGCCTGTCCTAAATGCGAAGGCTATAGCCAGGTTTTAGGGATAGATGCCAACTTAGTGATACCCAACCCACACTTGTCAGTATATGATGGCGCAGTGGCTCCTTGGAAGGGCGAAAAATTGTCATGGTGGAAGGATCAATTTGTAAAGGAAGCAGGTAAAGCAGGATTTCCTATCCATCAACCCATTCTTAAATTAACAAAAACACAATTAGAGCAACTTTGGAAAGGGGTGGGTAAGGCTTATGGCATAGATGACTTCTTTAAAGACGTAGAAGCACATTTATATAAAGTACAGTTTCGTGTTTTGTTAAGTAGGTATCGTGGCAGAACAGATTGTCCAGATTGTAAGGGTTATCGACTTCGCCAGCATGAGCATATTATCGACAGGCAAAACGCCTTTACCTGGGCCGAATAGTCG
>CAZLKW010000052.1:0-10306 GCA_964560215.1 uncultured Sediminibacterium sp.
ATTCAAAAAAGGTAACTTACCTGAAGATGGATTAAAGCAAATGGTGGATTTAGCAAATAGCATTATCCCTCAGTACAAATAAGGTAAAACTTAAAGATATAAAACCCCGATTCATTCGGGGTTTTTTTATGAATAGGGGTTTGATTTGCAACAAATAATTCAATTGATTGTTATAGATATATGTCAGTTATTAAAGTACAAGCATTAAGCAAAAACTTCGGCAACTTAAAAGCAGTCGATCAACTTTCTTTTGAAGTAGAAGCTGGACAGGTTTATGGTTTCTTAGGTCAAAATGGCTCAGGCAAAAGCACCACAATCCGTATGTTGCTTTCCTTGATCCACCCTTCAGAAGGACATATCGAAATTTTTGGGCAATCCCTATCCGAGCATCGATCTGCTATTTTAGAGCAAGTGGGTGCTGTCATAGAGCGTCCAGACTTATATCCTTATTTAACAGCCAAGGAGCATTTGACTTTGTTTGCCAAATTGCGTAAGCAACCGGTTACTGCTGCAAAAATAGAAGCGACATTGGCGCAGGTAGGATTACTTGCTAGGGCAAATGATAAAGTACAGACCTATTCATTGGGTATGAAACAAAGACTTGGGATCGGCATCGCTTTATTACACGACCCTTCTTTAATTATTTTAGATGAACCAACCAATGGCTTGGATCCACAAGGGATTGCAGACATTCGTGCATTAATCAAATCACTCTCAAGAGAGCAAGGTAAAACAGTATTAGTTTCATCACATTTACTTTCTGAAATAGAACAAATAGCGACGCATATATTGATTATTCATCAAGGTAAAAAAATGGCCGAAGGGACAACTGAAAGTTTATTAGATCCTAATAAAACGATTGTTCAAATCAAAACATTAAATGACCTTGATGCAAAAGAAAAACTATTAAACTCGAACTACCAATCTCATTTAATGAATAGGTTGGAGGGATTGTATTTAACAATACCAACATTAGAAATTCCTGCATTGAATGCATTTTTAGTTGCATCCAATATTGCTGTAATATCCCTAGAGACAAAAAATTCTTTAGAAGATTATTTCCTACAACTTACTTCAACTTATTAATATGTGGCCAATCATTCAAATTGAATTATTTAAAATCTACAAAAGGCCAAGAACCTATATTGCTTTTGGGGCAATTGCTGCTTTGATATTGGTGATACAAATGGGCTTAAAAATAGACGGGGATGCCTACGCAGCATTCTTAATGAAGGACATCAACGATACTTTAACGGTAGACGGGAAAGTATTGAATGGCTATTTAATTTGCTATATCCTATTGCAATTGTTATTAGTACATGTGCCCTTATTGGTCGCTTTGATTGCTGCTGATATGCTTTCGGGGGAGGCTAATTTAGGTACTTTAAGACTCTTGTTTACCACGCCGTATAGTAGGACACAATGGGTTTTAGCAAAATTTATAGCAGCAAGCATTTACACTATTTTGTTGTTAATATGGCTTGCATTTTTAGCCTTGTTTTTAAGCATGTGGATTTTTGGAACGGACGATTTATTTCTTATGAAATCTAATTATGTTGTTTTGATTCAAGAGCAGGATGTATTTTGGAGATACCTTGGTGCATTTGTATTTGCAAGCTTCTCTTTATTGACGGTTGCAGCTTTGGGCTTTTTAATGTCAAGCCTTGCAAATAATTCAATTGGTCCAATTGTGGCAACAATTAGCGCCATTGTATTTTTTACGATTTTAAGTACATTGAATATTCCATTATTTAATGTAGTGAAGCCTTATTTGTTTACCACACATATGAACAATTGGAAAGAGTTTTTTGATATACAAGTAAACGATAGTAATGATGCCATTACAGGTAGCATTTTAAACGTAGCTAAGATCAAAAATTCCATCATTGTGCTCACGGTGCATATAGGATTATTCGTTGGTGCTTCTGTATGGATTATGAAAAAGAAAGATATTTTAAGTTAAGCTGTTGCTGTATAAAAGCACATAATTTGTTTGAAATGAAAAAAATGAACTTGGTTTTATTGTTGGTTATTCTAGTGCAAGGCTTAGCGCAAGCGCAGTCCAATGCTTTAATTGAAAGAGTGAGCGCGAAATTAAACACAGTGAATGACTATGTTGCGACTGGCGTCATGAAAACAGATGTGGCATTCATTAAAGCATCTTTAGGGAAAGTGAAAGTGTATTATAAGAAACCTAATTTATTAAAGGTTAAAAAAGAAGGGGGTATTTCCTTGTTGCCAAAAGGTGGGGTCTCCGTGACTATTAATTCCTTGTTGAACAATAAACAATATATCGCGATTGAATCTGGAGTCCAAATGTTTAAAGGAAAACAATTGCAAGCCATTAAGTTAATCCCAACAGATGATAAATTAGACTGGGTTATTTCCACTTTATGGATTGATCCAGTAGACGCCTTGGTCTACAAAACTTTTACGACCACAAAAGAAAATGGCACTTATGAGATTACAATGGAGTATGGTCAATATGCTAGTTACGGCTTACCAAGTAAGATCATATTTGGCTTTAATACAAAGGATTATAAATTACCGAATGGGATAACCTTGGAATTTGGAGACGAAGATCCTGCAGCCAAGCAAAAAGCTTTAAAACAAAAGAAGGGTACCATCGAAATTACTTATGCGAATTATGTCATAAATAAAGGCGTTTCCAATTCGATGTTCTAGATTTGTATTGTATGCGCTACACGCTTATTATATTTCTTTTCTTATCAACCATTCATCTACCTGCCCAAAATATAGGCACGGACAAAGCGTTGGACTTAGCTGTAGCGCAGTTTAATCAATTGAGTGGTTCGGATTCCTATCAATCTGTTTATATACAGTTTGAAAAATTATACAATGCGGATAAAAAGAATTGGTTAATCCCATATTACGCTTCCATACTTAAATCAAGAATGTGTTTGATGAATATGGGCAATAGAGATCAATTGGCAAATGATGCAATTTTATGGGTATCAAGAGCAAAGTCCATTACAAATAACGATGAAATATATTGCGCCGAAAGCTTAGCGAATACAGCAAAAATGTCGGTCAATCCAACATTCAGGTGGTTGCTATATGAAGATAAAATAAAGACACCTTTGCAGTTGGCGAAAAAAATCAACGCTAATAATCCAAGAATTTATTTGTTAGAGGCAAATATTCAATGGAAACTACCCGTTTTATTTGGAGGAGGATGTAAGGCCGCAATACCTATGGTAAAGAAGGCTGAACAATTATTACAGTTGCAAGTCTTGCAAAATACAAACCTGCCTGGATGGGGAAATCAGTCCTTGCTTGAATTCAAGTCAGCTTGTCCTTTTTAATTAATTCTCGTCTAATCTTTCATCAACCGCATTGGCAAACATCTTATGGCTTACTTTCTTCAATGGATTCAGGCGCATATCTCGGTAGCCTTGTCTTGCATGAATAATGCGTATACATTCAAAAATACTTGCTGTAAATGAACTCGCATCGGCCTTATCTTTCCCTGCAATATCAAAAGCAGTTCCATGATCTGGACTTGTTCTTACAATCGGCAATCCTGCAGTGAAGTTTACACCTTCACCGAATGCCAATGATTTAAATGGAATTAAACCTTGGTCATGGTACATCGCTAATACAGCATCAAATTTTTCATGTTGTCCTCTTGCGAAAAATGCATCTGCAGAATAAGGCCCATATACCAACATCTGCTGCTTAGCATCTTTAATTGCTGGGCGGATGATTTCTATTTCTTCTTTACCAATTAAACCATCATCACCTGCATGTGGATTTAAAGCGAGTACCGCAATACGAGGCTTGTCTACACCAAAATCTTTTTGTAAACTCTTATGTAGAATTTGTAATTTTTGCTTGATCTTATCCTTCGTAATATGTTGTGCAATGTCTTGAATTGTAAGATGCTCAGTGACCAATGCCATTCTTAAATTGTCAGCAACCAATAACATCAAGTTCTCGGTGTTGCCAAAAGCATGTTGTAAATAAGGGGTATGTCCACTAAAATTAAAATTAGGGGACTGTATATTTTTTTTATGAATTGGCGCTGTCACTAGGCCATCAATCTTATTATTTTTCAATGCAGTAACGGCACTTTCTAAAGAAATCAAAGCATATTTTCCGCCTATATCTGTTAATTCTCCTGGTTGGATTGCAGCTTCTTCTTCCCAACATTGAATCAAGTTGACTTGTTTAGGATTTAACTTGTCAAGATCTGGTGCTGTCGAAAAATTCATCTGAAAATCAGGAAGCCCCTTTTTGTAAAAATTGATTGCCTTATTGTTTGCAAAAATGACTGGAACCATAAAATCCAAAAGTCTGCTATCAGACAAAGATTTGATGATTAATTCAATGCCAATACCGTTTAAATCTCCGCAAGTAAAGCCTATAATTGGTTTTCTGATGTCTTGGTTCATATCCAGTTGATTAGAGTGTAAAAGTACGCACAAAAACCTAACTTTGCTTCATGCAATACACCCTTAAAAAGTCATTGGGTCAACACTTTCTAAATGATGTCCAAATTTGTTTACAAATTAAAGCAGCTTTAGCCGATTCGCCTATCGACCAATTACTAGAAGTTGGTCCTGGAGCAGGTGCTTTGACCCAGCATATAATGGACCTACCCCTAAAAGCATTTAAAGCGGTGGAATTAGATCGCGAAAAAGTGGCCTACCTTTTGCATACTTATCCCAATTTAGAGGGTAAGATTATTAATGAAGATTTTTTAGAAACGGCTATTCCTTTTGAGGAACAATTTACTTTAGTAGGGAATTTTCCATACAATATCTCTACACAAATTGTTTTTAGAGTTTTGGATTGGAAAAAACAAGTGCCGGTGATGATTGGTATGTTTCAAAAAGAAGTTGCCGAAAGAATTGCAGCAAAGCCGCACTCAAAAGCGTATGGTATTTTGAGTGTTTTGACACAAGCCTTTTATGAGGTAGAATATTTATTTGATGTGCCACCTACTGCCTTTACGCCTCCGCCAAATGTAATGAGTGGGGTGATTCGCTTAAAAAGAAAAGAAGTTTTTCCTGAATTTAGTTCCTTGAAAAGTTTTTACCATATTGTAAAAATGGCATTTGGACAAAGACGTAAAATGCTAAGAAATCCTTTGAAGCCTTATTTCACGACCGAACAATTACAGGATCCAATTTTTACCAAAAGAGCTGAAAATCTTACCTATCAAGACTTTGCTGATCTTACATTTAAAATGCACAATCCTTAAGCTATGTCTAATAAAGTTATTATAACTGCAGCTGCGCATCCTTTTTTATTAGAGACACTTGCTCAAAAAGGATTCGAGGTGATGTATGAACCAACTATTGAGTATAACGCGCTGGTTCTTAAAATAAAAGAGGCAGTTGGATTAATTGTGACTACTAGATTAAAGATTGACGCGCCTTTATTATCTGAAGCCCAACATTTAAAATGGATTGGACGTTTAGGAAGTGGCATGGAATTAATTGATACTAATTTTGCAACATCAAAAGGGATCCTATGTGTAAGTAGTCCCGAAGGCAATTGTGGTTCTGTTGGAGAACATAGTTTGGGCTTATTATTGAATTTAATGCACCGTTTGAATCAATCTTATGACCAAGTAAAATTGGGTCAATGGATAAGAGATGCAAATCGTGGAGATGAATTATCAGGTAAGAAAGTGGGCATCATTGGTTTTGGACATACGGGAACTGCCTTTGCAAAAGTATTAACTGGGTTTGGAGTAGAACTATTGGCAAATGATTTGAATCCAAATGCATTGGGGTATAAACAATTTCCAAATGTTAAATTAGCAAGCATCGAGACCATTCAAGCGGAAGCCGAAGTGGTAAGTTTGCACCTGCCTTTAACAAATGAAACCAGGCATTTGGCCAACCAAGCATTTTTTGCTAAATTTAAGAAACAGCCTTATTTTTTAAGTACTTGTAGGGGCGCTGTAACAGATACTGCCGCCTTGTTATATGCCCTTGAGCATCATCAAGTTAGAGGGGCTGGTCTAGATGTATTAGAAAATGAAAGGCTAGGCACCTATAATGAGGTTGAAAAAAGCAATTTAGAGGCCTTATTTGCCCGTCCAAATTTCATTTTAACCCCACATATTGCTGGTTATAGCCATGAAGCATACCACAAAATGGCCAAGATCCTATTAGAAAAATTAGGCATCATTTGAGCCTAATTTTATATCTTTGTACCATGCAACGCTTCAATTATGTGGCGTTGTATTTTTTTTATATAAAACAGAAGGTATGAGCGAAACAAACGTATATGTAACCCAAGAGACTTTTGATAAGATGCGTGAGGAATTACAACGCATGAAATCTGTTGATCGTCCAGCGGCATCAAGAGCGATTGCAGAAGCAAGAGAAAAAGGAGACTTAAAAGAAAATGCTGAATATGATGCAGCGAAAGAAGCGCAAGGCATGTTGGAGTCAAAAATTAAACAATTAGAGGTTGCTGTATCTAATGCAAAAATTGTAGATACGAGTACGATTGATACAAGTAAGGTTACTATTTTAACAAAAGTGACGATTACAAATTTAGCGACTAAGAAAACGGTCACTTATCAATTAGTTGGTGAGAAAGAAGCGGATTTAAAAGCAGGAAAAATTTCAGCCTCTTCACCAATTGGCAAAGGTTTAATTGGTAAAAAAATAGGGGAGATTGCAGAAGTGCAAGCACCAAATGGGGTGATGAAATTTAGCATTGACAATATTTCAATTTAGTTTTAAAAGCTATTTGATGCTTTTGTAAAGACCTCTTTAATTTTTCAATGACAATATTTTCTAAAATAATTAAAGGAGAAATTCCTGCTTATAAAATTGCGGAGAATGAAATGTTCTTCGCAATCTTAGACATTTTCCCTTTGCAAAAAGGGCATGTATTAATAGTGCCCAAAATTGAAGTAGATAAAGTATTTGATTTGCCTCAAAATTACTTAGCCGAAATGTTGGTATTCGCAAAACCTATTGCAAAAGCGATTGAAGCTAGTTTTTCCTGTAATAGAGTAAGTATGGTCACAGTAGGGCTTGAAGTACCACATGCGCATTTGCATTTAGTGCCTATTCATGAAGCAGCAGATATTAATTTCTCTAATCAAAAACTGCAATTAACGAAGGAAGAATTTCTTGCAATCCAATCAACGATTACAAATAAGTTAGCTTAATTATTTCTTTAAACGACCAGGGTTCTTTTGAATAAAATCATCCCAGCCTTTTAAACCTTTTCCTGCACTTACAACAGTTCGATTGACTTGATTCCAATGACAAAGTGCGACAGCCAATGCATCTGTTGCATCATAGTGCTTAGGCTTTTCTTTTACATTCAAAATACGTTCTAACATTTTCCAGACCATTTCTTTATCTGCATTTCCATTCCCAGTAATGGATTGCTTAACTTTTTTTGGAGCATATTCGGTCACGGGTGTATTAAAATGCATCGCTGCAGCAATTGCGACCCCTTGAGCCCTGCCTAATTTAAGCATACTCTGTACGTTTTTACCAAAAAATGGCGCTTCAATTGCAAAATGTTCGGGTTTATAAGTAGTCATTAGCTCCATGATCTTTGCATGGATCATTTGTAAACGTGCATAAATATCTTTTTCCTTTGTAAGCTTTAGCACATCCATCATAATGATCTTTGGTTGGCTTCCCCCTTGAATAACAGCATATCCAAGAATTTGAGTGCCTGGGTCGATACCTATAATGATGGGCGTTTTTGACATAGGGATAAAGTTACAGATATCCCATCAAAATACGATCTTTACAAAATATGAATTTCAGTAAACTCAAGCCAATTCTTTCTATCGGTAACAAACTAATTGGGCTCATCTTATTTGTTATTTGTGCTTTTGCGATTTACAATAAGGTCTTACAGAATGAAAATCTAAACCAATATGGTGCGGAGCTAAAAATACAACTAACAAAAATTCATTGGGGTGCTTGGTTATTGATGGGCTTATTAATGTTACTGAATTATACGATCGAAGCTATTAAATGGAAAACAGTTATTGCTTCTACAAATCAGTTTAATATTTTTCAAGCCTTACGTGCCGTACTTGTTGGGCAAGCATTTTCATTTTTTACCCCTGCAAGATCAGGCGATTATGTTGGCAGGACTTTATTCTTAGCTCCTGGAACTAAATTAAAAGGAATCACGCAAATGGCTTGGGCTTCTTATGCGCAGTTATTAATGACTATTTGTTTTGGGAGTATTGCTATATTTTGGAACCTGCCTTTTTTACCTTGGTTAAAATGGGTGGCTCCTTGGGGTGCTGCATTGGCTTTGTTTTTGTTTTTCTACAATCAATCTTTAAAAGGATGGCTGTCTAAAATCAATCTTTTGCAAATTGATAATGGATTGAAATGGAAATTAATTGCATTGGCATTTTCTAGGTACCTAGTTTACATCTTACAATACAATTGGGCTTCGGAAATGCTTTCAATTCCTGTAGATGCCCTAGATTTAAGTATTGCGATCATGGCGCTCTTGTTTTTTCTTAGTATGATACCAGCAATCAGTTTAACAGACCTAGTGATAAGAGGACAACTTTTTTTATTGTTAATGGCTCCTTTTTATCAGAATGAGATCATGCTAATTGCCTTGACTACATTAATATGGATTGTTAATTTTTTAATACCCTCAATTATAGGCTCCATTTTATTACTTGGTTTTAAAATAAAGCGATAAATTTAGATAAGACAACCCCCGTATGATTTTATTTCTTTTTCAATTTTGGATGACTATCTTTTTAGCTGTTACCCCAAAGCAGTCAAAAGAAATATGTAGTCAATCTAATACATCCTTTAATGTGGGCGAAAAGATTAGTTATACGATCTATTACAATGTAATTGGATTGTATGTAAATGCGGGCAATGCCCAATTTACTGTAACACCAACAAAATGGGAGGGCGGTTCTGCTTATGCTTTTACAGCTTTAGGAAATTCTAATCAACGCTATGACTGGATTTTTAAAGTGCGCGACAAGTATGAATCGATTGTGGATGCAAAAACCCTACTGCCTTATTATTTTAGTAGGAGCATCAATGAGGGTGGCTTCCATCAAAATCAAAACCTAACATTCAATCAAAAATCGAATGAAGTTTTGAATGATAGGGGAGATACTTTTAAATCAGCAGACTGTACATTCGATGTTATTAGCGCAATTTATGCAGCAAGAAATTTAGATTTCAGGAATTTGCAAGTCAATGATAAAGTGTATTTGAATTTCTTTCTTGACAATGAATTATTTCCATCCTACTTTAAATACCTGGGCAAAGAAACAATAAGAACAAAATTTGGCAAATTTAAAGCCATTAAAATAGCGCCCTTACTAGTAAAAGGGACCATGTTTAAAGGAGGAGAGCAGATGTCCATATGGGTTACAGACGACGAAAACCATATTCCAATTAGGATTGAAACACCCATTATTGTGGGTACAATTAAAGTGGACATGAAAAGCTATGAGGGTTTAAGGTATCCGCTCACATCCTTGATGGAAATAGATTAAGCTGTTGCTTGGATTAAATCAAAACAATCTTTAGCTCGAATACCTTTCTCAGTATATTGTAAATCACAACATTCATTGACAGGGTCGTGTTCAAAAAACAAAACATACCCATTTTTACAAGCTTCTGTTAAGAATAATTCCTTTTCGTTCAATGTAAAAAGTGGTTGCATGTCATAGCCCATTACAAAAGGGATAGGCAAATGACCAACAGAAGGAAGTAGGTCTGCCATATATACGATTTGTTTTGAGCCAAATTGTATTTTAGGCAATAACATCCCTTGTGTATGTCCATTGACTACGATACAGCTGATATTTTCTGTAAAATGTATTTCCTGTAAACTTGAGTCACTTTTAAATGGAGGAATCTCTATTAGCTTTAATTGACCACTTTCTTTAAGTGGCATGATATTTTCCTTTAAGAAACTCGCTTTTTCTCTTCTATTAGGTTGCATTGCGGTCTCCCAATGTGGTGCACTTACCCAGTAATTGGCATTAGGTAAAGCCAATGTCAATTGGCCATTAGCTCCATTCACTGCGCCACCCACATGGTCAAAATGAAGATGCGTTAAAAGGACATCTGTGATTTCATCTATCGTAAACCCATGAACAGCTAATGCTTCAGCAATCGTTTTAGTTTCAGAAGGATGGTAATGACTAAAAAATTTGGCATCTTGTTTGTTCCCCATCCCTGTATCAATCAAAATTTTACGATCCCCATCAACAATTAGCATGCACCTTAATGCCCAAGTGCATAAATTATTTTCATCAGCCGGATTGGTCTTTTGCCAGATAGATTTTGGA
>CAZLKW010000053.1:0-3826 GCA_964560215.1 uncultured Sediminibacterium sp.
CCTTTATTCGCAAGCAGAAGCAATGGTAAATTAAAGTTTGATGCCTCTGATGCAACTGTAATTACTTATTTACAAGAGCAATCTGTTTTAGCATTTAACAATACTTACAAGATTTTAACAACACGTATTGACAGATTTGGTTTGGCCTCTCCAACAATCAACCCAGATCCAGCAAAAGGTATCATCAATATTGAATTAGCTGGTATCTCTGATAAAGAGCGTGTTAGATCTTATTTACAATCTACTGCAAACCTTCAATTCTTTGAAGTGTACACTTTAGAAAATAAAGATTTCCAAAATGGCGTATTAGCTGCTGACAAAGCAATTGAATTAAGCAATGCTGGAATCGTTGATTCTTCTGCTGTTGCGAAAGTGGATACTGCAAAAGCAAATGCAGCGAAAAATCCATTGTTAAAAATTGTTCAATTTACTCAACCATATCAATCAAAAAATGGCCAGTACATTTTCCCTGCTGAGATTGGTTATACATTGAAAAAAGATTCAGCTGTATTGAATGCTTATTTAGCTTTACCAGAAGTAAAATCTAAGTTCCCATCGAACTTGGTATTCATGTACGGTAAACCTGACGAATCTGATCCTAAAGCAAAAGACGTTTTACCTTTATATGCAATCAAAACATTGGAAAATGGTTTAGCTGAATTAGAAGGCGATCATGTTGCGAATGCAACTCAAGATTTTGATGAGCGTGGTAAAGTAGCGATCAAGATGAACATGGATAAAATTGGAACTAGCATTTGGGCTAAGATGACCTCTAAAAACGTTGGCAAGCCTATTGCAATTGTTTTAGATAATATCGTTTACTCTGCTCCAAATGTGAATGATGCAATTACAACAGGTAACTCCCAAATTTCTGGTAATTACTCTTTAAAGACTGCACAAGATTTAGCTCAAATTTTAGAGAGTGGTAAATTACCAGCTCCAGCTAAAATTGTTGCTGACCAACAAGTAGGTCCTACTTTAGGTAACGCTTCTATCCAAGGTGGTGCAATGGCATTTGGTATTTCTTTCTTGGTAATTTTTGCCTTGATGTTGATTTACTTTAACACAAGTGGATGGGTTGCGAATATTGCATTGATCTTAAACTTATTATTTACAATTGGTATCTTGAGTGCATTAGGATTTACTTTAACTGCACCAGGTATTGCCGGTTTGGTATTGACTATTGGTATGGCTGTTGATACGAACGTAATTATATTCGAAAGAATTAAAGAGGAATTAACCAAGGGCAAGAGCTATCAATTAGCAGTAGCAGACGGATATAAGCGTTCTATGTCTCCAGTATTGGATGCACACGTTACAACTCTTTTAACTGCGGTTATCTTAGCTTACTTTGGTTTAGGTCCTGTATTAGGATTCGCAACAACACAAATCATTGGTATCTTATTATCCTTGTTCTGTGGTATCCTAGTTTCAAGATTAATCACTGATATCTACACAAGCAAGAATAGACACTTTGAATATTTCACAGCTGTATCAAGAGGTATTTTCAAGAATGCAAATTTCAAATTCATTGAATTCAGAAAATACGCTTATATTTTATCTGTCGTTGTATTAATTGGTGGTATTGCTTCTTTCTTCAACGGATTTGACGAAGGTGTGGAATTTGCTGGTGGACGTAGCTTCACAGTTAAATTTGACAAAGCTGTAAATATCGAAGAAGTTAGAAATGAATTGAAAGCTGTATTTGGTGAAGCGCCGATCATTAAAACTGTAGATACTAAAAACCAAATCAATATCACTACTTCATATAAGATCAAAGATCAAGGCAATAATATTGACCAAGAAGTTGAAGCTTTATTATTCAAAGGTTTAAGCAAACAATTACCTGCTGGCATTACCTTTAAAGAATTTGATGAGCAATACAAACAAAAGCAACAAAAAGTATTGCCTTCTATCTCTGAAGATTTAAAAGCGGGTGCAACAAAAGCAACCATCTTCGCATTGATTGCTATTTGTTTATACATCTTTATACGTTTCCGTGATTGGAGATATTCTTTAGGTACGATCTTCTCTTTATTACACGACGTATTCGTAACATTGATTGTATTTAGTTTCTTAAGAGAAGTTGTTCCATTCCCATTAGAGATTGACCAGCATTTCATTGCTGCCATCTTAACGGTAATTGGTTTCTCTATGAATGATACAGTAATCGTTTATGACCGTATCCGCGAGGACAGTCATTTAATGAAAGGTGTAGACAATGCAACGATCATTAACAAAGCGATCAACCAAACCTTATCTAGAACAATCATGACTTCATTGACTGTATTCTTGACTATCTTAATCTTATTCATCTTTGGTGGAGAAGTAACAAGAGGTTTTGCATTCGCAATGTTGATTGGTGTTATCACAGGTACTTATTCTTCTATCTTTGTTGCTGCTCCAGTATTAGTAGATTTTGCTAAGAACAAGCCATTAGGAACAGAGCCAAAAGCAAAAAAACATAGCGCTAACAATGCTTAGACTATAAAGGATCGAATATAAAAAAGCCCACTTTTTAAGTGGGCTTTTTTATTGGAAATAATATGTAAGAATAAATTAAACGGCGAAAGAAGTACCACATCCACAGGTACTAGATGCGTTTGGATTGGTGAAAGTAAAACCTCTACTATTTAAACCACCCTGCCAATCAATTTGCATTCCATAAAGATAAATCTGATGTGCCGTTTCCATACAACATGGGATACCTTCAATTGCAAATAGAAGGTCTTTATCAGTTGGAACGTCAAAACCTAACACATAGGTCATTCCGCTACAACCACCCCCTTTAACACCCACTCTTAACCTTTGTTGTTGATCAAAATCTGGGGCATTCATCAAACGATGTAATTCTTCTATCGCTCCTGCAGTAAATGTTACTGGTGTTGCTAATGTATCAGTTATTGTAGACATCTTGTACTAAATTTTTATAAACGCATTGAACAAATCAATACTTGGTTGGTCCTGTAAAATTAAGACTTATCTAGCTATAGTTCCTGCTCCAATATTTCGAAAATAGAAAAATTATTAGGTATAAAAACAGCCAATTTTTCGTAATTTGAACTATGGAATCTAACAAGAAGCAAACGGACAGCGGTATAGAGATTAAAAAGGTATACACATCGGCAGACCTTCCCGAAGCGGCGCAAGGAATTCCTAATCCAGGTACATTCCCATATTTAAGAGGGGTTCAAAATGATATGTATCGTGGGAAGTTATGGACAATGCGTCAATATGCAGGTTTTTCAACTGCTCAAGAAAGCAATCAACGTTACCATTATTTATTATCCCAAGGTGTGATGGGTTTAAGTGTCGCTTTTGACCTTCCAACTCAAATTGGATATGATGCCGACCATGCACTTGCAGATGGCGAAGTTGGAAAAGTTGGTGTATCCATCTGTTCTATAGAAGATATGGAAATTTTATTCAACGATATTCCGTTGGATAAAATCAGTACCTCAATGACCATCAATGCCACATCTTTTATTCTATTGGCACTCTATGTTGCTGTGGCTAAAAAAAGAGGTATTGATTTAAAACAATTATCTGGTACCATTCAAAATGATATTTTAAAAGAATACGCAGCAAGAGGCACTTATATTTACCCTCCTAGACATTCAATGCGTATTATCACAGATATATTTGAATGGTGTAGCACAGACTTACCTAAATGGAATAGCATCTCCATTTCTGGTTACCATATTCGAGAAGCTGGTAGTACTGCAGTGCAAGAAATTGCATTTACATTAAGTAATGGTAAAGCTTATGTTGAAGCTGCTTTGGCAAAGGGATTAGATATCAATGTATTTGGAAAAAGACTTTCCTT
>CAZLKW010000053.1:3836-10246 GCA_964560215.1 uncultured Sediminibacterium sp.
GATGCTTCGTTTTCATACACAAACTGGCGGCGCTACTTTAACTGCACAACAACCTTTAAATAATATCACTAGGGTAACGATTCAAACAATTGCAGCCGTGATGGGTGGTACGCAGAGTCTTCATACCAACGGATTTGATGAAGCGCTTGGTTTACCCACTGAACAAGCAGCTACAATCGCTTTAAGGACACAACAAGTGGTAGCATACGAAAGTGGTATTCCAGATACTGCAGATCCATTAGCAGGAAGTTATTTTGTAGAAAATCTGACTTCAGAAGTTGCTTCAAAAGCATTGGTGTTAATTAAACAGATAGATGAAATGGGTGGCGCAGTCGCTGCAATTGAATCTGGATGGATGCAAAACAAGATTAGTGATAGTGCCTACAAATATCAAAAAGACATTGAGTCAAAAGATAAAATAATTGTGGGTGTCAATGAATACCAATCAGAAGAGACAAATAAAATTCCAATTTTCAAAATCGATGCAAGTATTCAGGAAGCACAAATTGAAAAAATAAAGGCTTTAAAAGCAAATCGAGATAATGCATTGGCAACCTCTTGTTTAGAAGCTATCACAGATGCAGCCAATAGTGGTAAAAATATCATGCCACCAGTTATTGCTGCAGTTGAAGCCAAATGTACTTTAGGAGAAATTGCTGATACACTTAGAAGCGTATTTGGAGAATACAAAGCCTAATTTAAATCTCTATAATTAAAATATTCATTAAAAAAACCTACAACATGCGTAAACTTCTATTTGCAATGAGCTTATTGATTACTAGCAGTTCAATAGCACAAGAGCTACCAAAAAATTATGCTCAATTGCTTGAAAAAGTTGAACCTGAATTAATTCAATGGAGAAGACATTTTCACCAAAACCCTGAATTGTCAAATAGAGAATACAATACAGGAAAATACATTGCTGACTTCTTGAAAACCTTACCTGGTGTAGAAGTTCGCTATCCTGTTGCTAAAACAGGTGTTGTAGCTGTTTTAAAAGGGGGCAAACCCGGTGCTGTAGTGGCATTAAGAGCAGATATTGATGCGCTTCCAGTATATGAAAGAGTCAATCTACCCTTTGCTTCAAAAGTAACTGCCGAATATGATGGTAAGAAAGTACCCGTAATGCATGCATGTGGACATGATTCACATACTTCTATACTAATGGCTACTGCTAAAGTATTGCATGCGATGCAAAAAGATTTACCAGGTACCGTGGTATTCTTGTTTCAACCTGCAGAAGAAGGTGCACCTGGTACAGAAGAAGGCGGCGCTCCATTAATGATTAAAGAAGGAGCATTAGATAACCCAAAAGTGGATGCGGTATTTGGAATACATATTAGTTCTCAAACACCCGTAGGTACTTTAAAGTATAAAGCTGGCGCATTCATGGCTTCATCTGATTGGTTTACGATTAAAGTAAATGGAAAAGGAAGTCATGGTTCTCAACCATGGGGTGGCGTTGACCCTATTGCAGCATCTGCACAAATTGTAGAAGGTTTACAACATATAGTTAGTAGACAAATGGATTTAACAACAGCACCTGTTGTAATTACAGTGGGTACAATCAATAGCGGTGTTCGTTCAAATATTATTCCTGAAACAGCAGACATGACTGGTACCATTAGAACATTAGATAGCAAAATGCAAAAGGAAGTGCATGAAAGAATTAAGCATACTGTGAAAACAATTGCTGCAAGCTCTGGTGCAACTGCTGATGTGACGATAGATACTAAAACTTTGGTGACCTATAATGATCCTAGTTTAGTAAAGAAAACTTTACCTGCTTTAATTAAAGCAGCTGGTGCTGAAAATGTTTCTGAATCAACTTGGGTAACTGGTGCCGAAGATTTCTCTTTCTTTGGTGAAAAAGCTCCAAGCTTCTTTTTTAATTTAGGCGCTTTACCAAAAGGTACTGAACCTAGTAAAGCAGGCCCACACCATACACCAGACTTTTATTTAGATGAATCTGGCTTTATTGTTGGTGTAAAAGCATTCTGTCAATTGGTTTTTGATCATTCTAAAACAAAATAATTCTCTTGAAAATAAAGTAATTCCTTTTGAAATGAATTTATCTTTTCAATTAAGTTGAATAAAAAAAAGAGAGGCTAAGAAGCCTCTCTTTTTTTTATTTTCTAGCTCCAAACAACAAACTTCCTATTCGAACCATATTACTTCCTTCTTGAATTGCTAATTCATAATCTCCACTCATGCCCATACTTAAAATAGTACAGGTTGGCCCAATTGAATTTGTAGCAAGGTCAAAACATTTCTTTAAAAGCTTAAACTCTTTTTGAACTTGTTCTTGATTATCTGAAAAACTAGCCATGCCCATTAAACCTTTAATTGTAACATTAGGATAATTTACTAATCTATTGGATTGTAAAAATTCCATTAGACTAGTTTCGTCAAAACCAAACTTCGTGTCTTCTTCTGCAATATGGACTTGCAATAAACAATCAATTACCCTGCCCTGTTTTAAAGCTTGTTTATTAATTTCTTGTAATAATTTTTCACTATCCACCCCATGAATTAAATGTACAAATGGGGCAATGTATTTTACTTTATTGGATTGTAAATGTCCAATAAAATGCCATTGTATATCCTTAGGTAAGGAAGCAGCTTTATCTACTAATTCTTGCACGTAGTTTTCTCCAAATGCACGTTGACCCAATGCATACAATTCCATCAAATCGGCATTAGGCTTTGTTTTACTAACTGCAATTAGTGATACTAACTGGTTATTTAAACTAGAATGTATAGACTGATAAGCCGAAATGTTTACTGACATAGACTACAAAGATAATTAGAACAAAGCAATTAAAACGTGCCTAATTATACTGGTAACTATTTAGTGATAGAACGACCAATCACCATTTTCTGGATCTCAGATGTGCCTTCATAAATTTGGGTGATTTTTGCATCGCGCATTAATCGCTCAACATGAAACTCTTTTACAAATCCATATCCACCATGTACTTGCACCGCTTCTGTTGTAACCCACATTGCTGTATCACTCGCATGTAGTTTCGCCATTGCTGCACTCATCACATAATCCATATGGTTGTCTTTTTCCCAAGCAGCTTTATAACATAATAATCGAGCAGTCTCAATTCTTGTTGCCATTTCGGCTAATTTGAATTGAATAGCTTGATGCTCATGTATTGGTTTACCAAAAGACTTTCTTTCTTTACTATAAGCCAACGCTAATTCGTAGGCACCACTTGCGATACCCAATGCTTGCGCAGCAATACCAATTCGACCACCATTCAAGGTCTTCATAGCAAAATTGAATCCAAACCCATCTTCCCCAATTCTATTTTCTTTTGGAACAATTACATCTGTAAATGAAATAGAATGTGTGTCACTTCCGCGAATACCCATTTTATTTTCTTTAGGCCCTACTGTAATACCTGGTGTATTTTTTTCAACAATAAATGCATTGATACCTCTTGAACCTTTAGAAGCATCTGTTTGAGCCATCACTAAATAGACAGATGCAGTCGAACCATTGGTGATCCAGTTTTTAACGCCATTTAAGACGTAATGATCTCCTTTATCTATAGCACTTGTATGCTGATGTGTCGCATCACTACCTGCTTCTGGTTCTTAATAAAAATGCTCCAAGGTATAATTCACCATCCTTTTTACCTTGTGCCAATGGTGTTAAATATTTTTGTTTCTGCGCTTCGTTACCATAATATTCTAATCCCCAACAAACCAAACTGTTGTTTACACTCACACTTACACTCACACTTGAATCTACTTTACTTATTTCTTCCATCGCTAATACATAGCTAATCGTATCCATTCCAGCACCACCATATTCAGAGGAAGTCATGATACCCATAAAACCAAGATCTGCTAATTGCATTAATTGGTCCTTAGGAACTTTTTGATGTTCATCTCTTTCTATTACACCTGGTAAACACTGTTGTTGTGCAAATTCACGAGCTGCTTTTTGAATCATTAACTGCTCTTCTGATAAACGAAAATCCATAGTAAAATATTTGTCCAAATTTACGCTAACAATTGTTAGTAGACAAAATATTTTAAGGAAAAAAATATGGGAATTGACTATGTTGCTGAATTAATCGATTAGTTTCATGAAGCACTTATAATGTCTAAATAAACAAGGTTATATAAAACGATTAATTAGACATTTTAGCTTTAATCAATTGGGCTAAAACAGAGCTATCAGCAGTTGTCATGACTCTTGCACTATCCTGTCTAAAATGACGCTTAAATGCAAGTATCGCTGCGATGCTGTCTTTGGTATCATATCCAACCAAGCTCAGGGCATGGGTAATTGATAAACCTCTTGGCAATGTTTGACTCGAATTAGGCTCAAACCAAATACCATATCCTTGTTCAGATAGGGTTTTCCATGGAAAATTAATATTGGGATCTACTTTACGACGAGGCGCAATATCACTATGCCCTATAAAATGGTCAACAGGTATTTGGTACTTTCTTTTTAATTGAGCAAGTAATTGCAATAGACTACTAATCTGTTCTGGCTCAAAAGGCTCAAATCCATTGTTATCGATTTCTATACCAATTGAACTTGAATTCAAATCTGTATTATTTCCCCAGCTTCCAATACCACCATGCCAAGCCCTCATATAGTCATTCAACATATGATGCACGGTACCATCCTTACAAATCACATAATGGGCGCTTACTTTTGTTCTTTCTAAAGTGAAAGTTTTTAAAGTTTGTTCGCACGCATTTTGTGCCGTATGATGGATCACAACAAAATTTGGTTTACGTAAATCAAAATTGGTCGTACCCACCCATTTGTTCGCAAGTAATAACTGCCCTTCGGATTGAAGTTCAGGAGATAATTTAATTTTTTTAGACAATAGTTTAGCTTGACGATTGTACTGACGATTCGTTTTTCCATATGGGAAACTGCTACAAGCATAGAACCCCAATACGAAACAGAAAAAGAAAACAGATTGGATGAATGCGCGCATTGTGACTTATTTATAATACTTGATGCTTTGTGTACTATGTTATTGTTAAATACTTGGTTCTTGTTGACTTAAGCAATGGAAACTTCCTAAACCCCATATAATATCAGTTGAATCTATACCAACTACTTCTCTTGTTGGGAAACATTCCTGTAGGATACGCATTGCTTGATCATCTTGTGTACAACGATAAGTAGGCACTACAACATGCGCATTACTAATATAAAAATTCGCATAAGAAGCTGGCAACATTTGATCTTCATAAATCACATCTGCAGGCATCGGCAATTCGACAATATTTAATTGTTTACCATTAATCAAACGCATAGCTTTCAATTCATTCAAATTGTCTTGCAATAAGGTGTAATTTTCTGAAGCCTTATTAGATTCAACCATAGTTACAACCGTATCTTCATTTACAAAACGCACCGTATCATCTATATGTCCATCCGTGTCGTCACCAACTATACCTTCTGATACCCATAAGACTTGATCTACCCCATAATAATCGCATAGATATTGTTCAATCTGTGCTTGATTCAAATGCGGATTTCTATTCTCATTTAATAAACAACATTTAGAAGTCAAAACTGTTCCTGCACCATTAAAATCAACAGAACCACCTTCCATAATAATATTTGGATAAAAAACAGGAAGGTTCATTGCTTCAGCAATACGTGTCGGAATCATATCATCTAAATCATAAGGAGGGTATTTCCCACCCCATGCATTGATATTCCAATCTACTATTGCTTTCGGGGCTGCAGGATTATTTCCAATTAAAAAACTTGGGCCATGATCTCTACACCATGCATCGTTGGTTGGATGGATGAAAAATTGAACTTTGGATAAATCTACTTTTAAAGCATTCATCATTTCTGTTGCAGTTGCTTGCATAGCCGCATCCACCACATTAATACAAACTCTTTGAGATTGTATTAAAATTTTAATAAACTCAATATAAGATGGATAAATGCTATCCAATTTGCCAGGCCAACTCGCCTCTTTATGAGGCCAACTTAACCAAGTAGCATCTTGTTTTGCAAACTCAGCAGGAAATTGATAGCCCAAAGACTTTGGAGTAGCGCCTTGTCTAATCGCCTCTTTTAAACTTTCTAAATTACTATTGCTCATCGTCTATATATCTTTTTGTAATTGGTTGGTAAGAATCAATACGGCGATCACGTAAAAACGGCCAATGCGTTCTGTAACTATCTGATTTCTCTGTATCAATATCTACCACTGCAATTTCTTCTTGATCATGAGATGCTTTATACAACAAAGTACCAAATGGATTACTTACAAAACTACCTCCCCAGAATTTCATCAATCCATCCTGCTCTAATCCAACACGATTAACACTAATCACAGGTACGCCATTTGCAACAGCATGGCTTCTTTGAATTGTTTGCCAAGCATTGTATTGTTCTGTAT
>CAZLKW010000054.1:0-9865 GCA_964560215.1 uncultured Sediminibacterium sp.
GGGCAGCAATCAATGCAGCTTCATTACACACATTCGCAATATCTGCACCCGCAAATCCAGGAGTTTGTTCTGCTAATTTATGTACATCTAAACTTTCAGAAACTTTGATAGGTCCTAAATGCACTTTAAATATTTCTTCACGTCCTTTTACATCTGGACGATCAATTGAAATCTGACGATCAAAACGACCTGGTCTTAATAAAGCAGCATCCAATACATCTGGACGGTTTGTAGCAGCAAGGATAATGATACCCGTGTCACCACCAAAACCATCCATCTCTACTAACAATTGGTTCAATGTATTCTCACGTTCGTCATTACTCATCATGGCATTTTTACCACGTGCGCGACCAATCGCATCAATCTCATCTATAAAAATAATACAGGGCGCTTTTTCTCTTGCTTGCTTGAACAAGTCACGCACACGACTTGCACCAACACCCACAAACATTTCCACAAAGTCAGAACCACTCAAGCTAAAGAAAGGCACTTGCGCTTCTCCTGCCATCGCTTTTGCTAATAATGTTTTACCTGTTCCTGGAGGGCCAATCAACAATGCACCTTTAGGAATTTTACCACCTAGTGCAGTATATTTTTTTGGTTGTTTTAAGAAGTCAACAATTTCCATCACTTCTTCCTTCGCTTCTTCTAATCCCGCTACATCTGCAAAAGTGATATTCACTTTAGTACCGCCTTTTTCAAATAAGGTAGCTTTAGATTTTCCTACGTTAAAAATACCACCTGGGCCACCGCCGCTTCCGCCAGCGCCACCGCCCATCTTACGCATCATTACTACCCAAATCACCACAATAATTAACATGGTGAAAATAGTGTTCGCAATAGGTCCAAACCACTCCCCTTCTTTGATCGTATTTTGAGGCAGTTCTTGAATACCTCTTTGTTCGTAAAACTTTTGTAAACGTTCGTTGAAACTATTCCAATCTGTTACACTAAACTCAAACAAAGGCACGCCTTTGATTTTTGCTTTGTCTAATTTCTTTTTAAACTTTTGTACATAGTAATCTTTATGAATACTATCTGGCTTCATGTACACACGTACAATTTCTTTGTTTTGAACTAAATCAATACGCTCCACATCGCCTCTAACTAACATGACTTGCTTGAACTCTTGTTCAGTAGTAGAGGTTAATTCAGGAGACATTTGAAAAAAACGTGCCGAGAAAAGGGACAAGGCAATAAGGCCGTAAATCCAATAGATATTGAACTTAGGCATTTTAGGTCCGTCACCAAGAGGCGATTTTTTCTTATTATTTGTTGAATCTGACATAGTATGTTTGCTGTTTCTGCTTTAAATATAAACAAGTAAGATGGTAGATTGTTGACTACTTCATCTAATTAATCCTCATGTGTTTTTGCATCGGCATCACTCCACAATTCTTCTAACTTATAAAAACCACGCGCTTCTGGGTGCATGATATGCACTACAACATTGATGTAATCAATTAATAGCCATTGTCCGCCCTGCTTGCCTTCGGTTTTGTAAGGAAGTTCTCCGCATTTGCTTTTCACTTCATAATCAATGAAATCGGCAATTGCTTTTAATTGAGTGGTATTGTTGGCTTCACAGATTATAAAAAAGTCTGCTGCTGCCTCATGTACTTTTTTTAGATCAAGACTAATGATATTTTCTCCTTTTTTGTCCAAGATTGCTTGTACAATAGTTTTGAAAATTTTAGAGCTCCTTGTGAGCCTAGTAACCGTACTTTTTTTACGGTCATTTAAAGAAGAAAGTTGTTCCAATGCGCTTATTTTTAATGTGTTAAATCCTGTTTCTAAACTAACTTTACAAAAATAACAATTCTTTGCCACTAGCCACACCATTTAACATATTAGGCGCGCCGTTGATAGAAATGTCTACGATAGATAGTACCAATATCTATGCCATGGGGCAAATCAAGGAGGGTTTGGCCAAGTCTGGCAGTTGTTATAGAGCAGATTTTCAGACCCAGGGCAAAGGTCAACATGGTCGAGTTTGGGAGAGTTTGATCGGTCAAAACCTACTTTGCACCTATATTTTAGAACTAAAGCAGCTAGATTCAGAGAAAAAATGGGTTCCAGAACATCAAATTGGCTTTTCAGCAGCTATTGCCTTGGGGATACGCAGCTTTTTTGATGCGATGACCAATGGAGATACCAAGATAAAAAAGCCAAATGATATTTATTGGCGTGACAGAAAGGCAGGGGGTATTTTGATTGAAAATATTGTGAGGGGCTCAGAATGGACATGGGCAGTCGTTGGCATTGGAATAAACATCAATCAAACTCAATTTTCTCCGGATGCACCTAATCCAGTTTCCTTAAAACAAATTACAGGACGCGATTGGGATATCCGTTCTTTGCAAGCAGGTTTGACTAAATCATTGAATGAAAGTATTCAAGCATGGCAAATGAATGGCGATGAAAAAACAATACAGGCATTCGATCAACATATCATAGAGCTAAGTTCAAAATAAATATGAGTTTGGTGAAAATAAAAAATAGATCATGAAAATAGCATTAACACAATATTCAAAGGGTGCAGGATGTGGATGTAAGATAGCACCAGCAGTACTTTCAGAGATACTGGTACAACATAGTGTTGGCATTAGCACCCCAAAATTATTAGTGGGTAATGATACCAAAGACGATGCGGCAGTGTATCAAATAGATGAAACAAATGCGTTTATTAGCACCACCGATTTCTTTTTACCAATTGTTGATGATCCATTTCAATTTGGACAAATTGCTGCAGCAAATGCAATAAGTGATGTGTATGCAATGGGCGGAAATCCTTTGTTTGCGCTAGCTGTATTAGGTTGGCCAATTGATACCATTCCTGTATCAGCGGCGCAGGAAGTGATGGCTGGCGCAAGATCGGTTTGTGCAGAAGCAGGTATTGTGATGGCAGGTGGACATAGTATTGATAGCAAGGATCCCATTTTTGGATTAGTAGTGAATGGAATGGTGGCGATTGAAAATTTAAAAAGAAACAACAGTGCAGTTGAAGGAGATGTTTTATTATTAACCAAACCTTTGGGTGTGGGCATTTTAGCAACAGCGCAGAAAAAGTCTTTGATTGAAGATGCGGATCTTGAATTATTAGTAAAACAATTAACTACATTAAATAAAGTGGGTGCGGCACTCGGAAAAATAAAAGGCGTACACGCGATGACCGATGTCACTGGATTTGGAATACTAGGACATCTAATAGAAATGATGGAGGGCAGTGGATTAGGCGCAACCATTCATTACAATCAACTACCTATTTTAGATGCTGCAAGAAAATACATTGCACAAAAAGCAATTCCAGATGCGACCTATAGAAACTGGAATGCGTACAATCAACAAGTAGCTTTTGGCACAGGCGTAAACGTGATGGAAGCATTTCAAATTTTACCAGATCCGCAAACGAATGGAGGATTATTGATCGCAGTTGCGCCTGAATCAATACAAGAAGTTCAAACTATACTAAAGGAAGCTGGCATTGAAAACACAACACCCATAGGCGTTTGCACGGAAGCGGGAGAAAAGAGAATACAAGTCAACGCATAGATTGCACAACACTCTTTATAAAAAAGCACCCATTCCTAATTGGATGGAGCTTATTCAAAAATCAAATGCCCTTTGTTCTTGATTTGTTCTGGCGTTAATTCAGCAACAAGTTGTACGCCTTTAATATTACGAATGGTATGTAAAATGTCTTTTACTTTTTCATCTTCAATCCATTCACCACGGATCCACCAAATAAAGTCCATATGTTTTAATTCCGGCAAAAGATACTCGCCATCAAATTGATTGTGGTAAACAAAATGACCAATGGTGGTATTAGGCTCATATCCTTCGTACATCGAAAAATAATAAGTTCTATTTTTTCGCTTCAACGCAATTTCATGGTTTGGGTTAAATCTAAATTCAAAACCCATATATTGATTCAATAAAATACAAAACTGGTAATTTTTAATTGGAGCTGTAATACCAAGAATACGAGACCCTTCAAAGTCTTGTTCATTGATCTCGTCTTGATTTAAAATTATTTTAGCACTCACAATAAAAAATAGTTGTTTTCTAATTTAAGCTTCAATGCAATTTAAAAACTAATGTCGACTTTAATTTCTTCTTCACCTCTTTTATAGATTAAAAAAGTAGTATCCCCTTTCTTAAACTTAGACAAGGTCGTCATATAGCTCATTACGTCAATGAACTTATAGTCACCCATTTGTAATAAAATATCACCCGCTTTTAAACCTAATTTCTCCCCTAATTTGCCAGCAGAAGCGCCTTCAATCCTAAGCCCAGTGCCAGTAAAAGCATAATCAGGCATTACACCCAAGCTCACTGTGAATTTAGTGCTACGACCCATCGCCGCTTCACGTGTTTTTAAGAAATCAAGTTTGCCATAACTGTTGGTCGTTTTCACAATGTTTTGAACAAAACGTAAAATATCTTTTTGACCAATATAATTAATCTTATCCCAGTCATCTGTTGCTTTATGATAATCTGCATGACTTCCTGTAAACATAAATAATACTGGCATATCTTTTCTATAGAAGCTAGCATGGTCACTTGGGCCAGTTCCAGCACTATCAATTGTGTACAATAAATTAGTAGGTGTTTTTTGAATAATTTCAGACCACTTACTAGAAGTGCCATATCCGCCTAAACTCATTTTTTTAGTTGCGTCATACCTACCTACCATATCCATATTCACCATATAGTTAAAGCTGGTTTTAACTGTTGGATTTTCTAGCCAATACTTACTTCCAATCAAGCCCAACTCTTCTGCAGAAAAGTGAATGATTAAATAATTGTTCTTACTATACGCATCATCACCTTGCTTAGAAGCCTTCTTTAATAATTTAGCTAGTTCGATCAAAGCCGCGGTACCACTGGCATTATCGTCTGCGCCATTGCGAATTTCATTGTTAATATCCAATGCATTTTTATCTTGATTGTAACCAAGGTGATCCAGATGCGCACCAAGTACAACTGTATGCGCGGCTTTGTTATCAATGAATGCAACGACATTTTTTGCAGTTCTATTTTGAGCTTCTAAAATAAAATTGGCATCAATATTAAAAGTGCCAAGCGCATCATTGAAGAATTTTTTAAACCCGTCTTTAGTAATATAAATAACCGGTATTGCGAGTGCAGCACTTGTATCGAATTTATTAAATTGAATATTATCCACTAGGCTACCACTATTATAAAGAAACAATGCTTTTGCATTTTTCTCTTTCATATTATTTGAAGTCGTCTTGATCCAGTCTTGTAAATCAAAATGAGGATTGCTTTGCTGCTCTTCTAATACTTCTTGCAAATCTTTAAACCAAACCTGACCTGCTTCTTCTAATGCAAGGGTCGACTTTGTTGTAAACTTTCCGTTTGCGCCAGTTGAAACGGTGAAAAAATCATTCCCAAAATCCATGGATTGTTGATTAATTTTCAAATACGCTTGACCAGCCCATTTTTTACCTTCATTAATTGGGAAAGCTTGAATAAAACCTGTTTCACCCATCGGCTGCATGCCTATAGATTCATATTGTGCAATGATGTAGTCCACTGCCTTTTGTTCTCCCAAACTACCTGCACGACGGCCTTCTAGCACATCACTTGCCAGGTATTGAACATGTAATTTTAAGTTTTTGATCATTTGACGATCAGACTTATTTTGCTTTTGAGAAAATCCAATAATGGAAACAAAAACTAGAAGAAAACTGCTGAAAAGTCGCATAAATGGAGTTTGAGCCACAAAATTAAGTAATGAAGACTAGTTTAGTTCGCAAAATCAATAAAAACTGCTTAAAGTCATCTTTTTCGATTGTCTTCAATTTCTAATTTCGTAAGTAGTAGCTAAGCTTAATGGCTAGCTTTGCGACCAATCGTGAAAGCAGGTATACATATCGCCTTAGTGGGTAATCCCAATAGTGGAAAAAGTTCTCTTTTTAATGCCCTAACAGGCTTGCAACAAAAAGTAGGCAATTTCCCTGGCGTTACTGTAGACAAGAAAACTGGGGACGTGCAAGTGGGTCCTTATCCTAGTACCTTAATCGACCTTCCGGGCACTTATAGTTTTTACCCGAAAAGAGAAGATGAATGGGTGGCTTACCGAGTTTTAATGGGGGTAGATGAGGACGTAAAAACAGATGTGATTTTATTAGTAGCTGATGCCAGTAATTTAAAAAGGAATTTACTTTTTTGTAGTCAAATTATTGACTTAAAAATTCCAGTCGTATTGGCGCTAACGATGAATGACCTTGCTCAAAAAAAAGGTATTAAAATTGATATTGCCGGATTACAAAGCGACTTAGGTATTCCAGTTGTTGCGGTGGATGCAAGAAAGAATAAAGGCTTGGGTGAACTAAAAAAAGTATTGGGGCAAATCATTGAAACACCGCGTTCAAAAAATCAGGAAAGTTTTATTGATAATAAAAACCTTGCTCCTGCAGCCATTGATGCATTTAAACAAACCTACCCTACACATAGCGATTACGCAGCCCTGCATTATTTAATGCACCACGAAACTTTTCCTTTGGAGCAGGAAATGCAGGACAACATTGAACAAATTGAAATCGCGAACGATTTTAACCATACAAAAACGCAGGCGCAGGAAATCTTACAACGTTACCAGCGTATTCAAGAGCTCATGAAAAAATGGGTGACTGAACCAGATCCTACTGCGAAGAAAAAAAGAACAGATCAACTAGATAATATATTCTTACACCGTGTAGGTGGTTACCTCATTTTATTATCTGTCTTATTCTTATTATTTCAATCTGTTTTTTGGATGGCATCTTTTCCAATGGATGGCATTGAATGGATCTTCACCAATATCACTACTTATTTAAATCAAGTTTTACCAGCAGCATGGTGGCAGGACTTATTAGTTAATGGATTCGTTGCAGGGATTGGCGGTATTGTGATTTTTGTACCACAAATTATGATCTTATTTGGACTCATTACTTTGCTAGAAGACACGGGCTATATGGCTAGATTTAGTTTCTTAAGTGATAAACTCATGCGTAAAGTGGGATTGAATGGCAAGAGTGTAATGCCCATGATTAGTGGATTTGCATGTGCTGTTCCAGCCATCATGAGTGCAAGAAATATTGAAAATAAAAAGGAACGTCTGCTTACTATTTTAGTAACGCCATTCATGAGTTGTAGTGCAAGGTTGCCGGTGTACACGATATTAATTTCATTGGTGATAGATGAGAAAATGTATTTTGGATTTTTAAGTTTACAAGGGCTGGTGATGATGGCCTTGTATTTATTAGGAATTATAATGGCTTTAGCAGCAAGTTTTATTTTGAAATTCTTTATCAAGATTAAAGAGAAAAGTTATTTTATTCTAGAACTACCTGTATACCGTGCACCGCGCTGGGGCAATGTGGGCATGACGATGCTTCAAAAAGCAAAAATATTTGTAGTAGATGCAGGTAAGGTGATTATTGTGATTAGTTTGTTGTTATGGTTTTTAAGTTCATACGGCCCTGGTAATAAAATGGAGCAATTGGATACACAGTATGCAATGGCTATTAAAGCTAATCCAACTCAACAAACTGTTTTAGAAAAACAATACCATACCGATAAACTCGCAAATTCATATGCAGGTTTATTAGGTAAACAAATTGAACCAGTGATTAAACCACTTGGTTATGATTGGAAAATTGGCATTGCATTAATTACTTCCTTTGCTGCGCGCGAAGTATTTGTGGGCACGATGGCCACTTTATACAGTGTGGAAGAAGATGATAATAGTAGTTTAAGAGAAAAACTACGTGCCTCAGTTTGGCCTGATGGCAAACCTGTTTATAGTTTAGCCACAGCGCTTTCCTTGATGGTCTTTTATGTACTTGCTATGCAATGTATGAGCACCCTAGCTATTGTAAAAAGAGAAACAGGCTCATGGAAATGGCCTGCTATACAATTTGTCATGATGACCGGTTTGGCTTACATCATGAGCTGGGGCGTGTATGTATTATTTAAATAAGCCCTACCATCCAGAAATAGCTAAGATTTCTGCTGTATGGTCTTTTGTATCGGGTTTTTCTATAATATGTTGAACCAATCCTGCTTCGTCAATTAGGAAAGTAGTTCTAGTCGTCCCCATATAGGTCTTACCCATGAACTTCTTTTGACCCCAAAGATTGTATTTATCTACTATTTTCTTGTCTTCGTCCGCTACCAAAGAAAACGGTAAATCGTATTTTTCGATGAATTTAACGTGAGATGCCACTGAATCCACACTCACCCCCAAAATAGCTATCCCCTTCTTTATCAATTTCTTATAATTATCACGTAAGTTACAAGCCTGCGCTGTACAACCTGGTGTATCGTCTTTAGGGTAGAAGTATAAAACCAATTTTTGCCCTTTAAAATCGGCAATAGAAACCGTTTTGCCATGTTGATCTACCCCTTTGAATGCAGGTGCTTTTGCTCCTTCTTTAATTACTGCCATAAGATTTTGTATTGTGGTGAAGATACGGATTAAAAAGGAGAAAATTGTTTGGCTCAATATGTCCCGAATGCGACCAAAAATTAATAGATTTGCGCAATTTATATTTTTGTAGACATGCCTAGAGACACATCCATCAAATCGGTATTAATAGTAGGTTCTGGACCCATCATTATTGGACAAGCCTGCGAGTTTGACTACTCCGGATCACAAGCTGCAAGATCTTTAAGAGAAGAAGGAATTAAAGTCATCTTGATTAACAGCAATCCGGCGACCATCATGACCGATCCAATGATGGCGGATAAAGTGTATTTACTGCCTTTAACAATAGAGAGTTTAGAACAAATTTTAAGAGAAAACCAGATAGATGCAGTCTTACCAACCATGGGAGGACAAACTGCTTTGAATCTTTGTAAAGAAGCGGATGAATTAGGCATTTGGGAACAATATAATTGTAGAATGATTGGGGTGGATGTAGCAGCAATCAATACTGCAGAAGACAGAGAATTATTTAGACAATTGATGGTGAAAATCGGTATGGCCGTGGCACCAAGTAGAGTAGCGAATAGTTTTTTAGAAGGAAAAGAATTTGCACAAGTGATTGGCTTCCCATTAGTAATCCGTCCTTCATTTACATTAGGTGGAACAGGAGGCGGATTTGTGCATGATGCAAGTGAATTAGATGCAGCCTTAGAGAAAGGATTAAAAGCATCTCCTATGCACGAAGTATTGGTAGAGAAAGCCGTGTTGGGATGGAAAGAATACGAATTAGAATTATTAAGAGACCAAGCGGATAATGTGGTAATCATCTGTACAGTTGAGAACTTAGATCCGATGGGTGTGCATACAGGAGATTCAATCACAGTAGCACCAGCAATGACATTGAGTGACACCGCGTTCCAAGAAATGCGTAACAAAGCAATGTTGATGATGCGTAGCTTAGGTAATTTCTCTGGCGGATGTAATGTGCAGTTTGCACTCAATCCAGAAACAGAAGAATTGATTGCAGTTGAAATTAATCCACGTGTATCTAGATCATCTGCATTGGCATCAAAAGCAACTGGTTATCCAATTGCAAAAATTGCAGCTAAGTTGGCTATCGGATATCATTTAGATGAATTAAAAAATCAAATCACACAAACTACTTCTGCTTATTTTGAACCAGCATTAGATTATGTGATTGTGAAAGTACCAAGATGGAACTTTGATAAATTCAAAGGCGCCAATGATACATTAGGATTACAAATGAAGAGTGTGGGTGAAGTAATGGCTATTGGAAGAAGCTTTACAGAAGCGATTCAGAAAGCTTGTCAATCATTAGAGAACGAAGCAATAGGTTTAGGATATTATGGAAAGAGCTTGATGAAGAACGAAGAATTAGTGGAATACATTAAGACACCAAAATGGGAT
>CAZLKW010000055.1:0-9815 GCA_964560215.1 uncultured Sediminibacterium sp.
TACATCATCAAATGTCAAGCCTTGTCCAAAAATGCGGGAGGTAGAATTTCTTGTTGCCATAGGCAAAGATAGGGCAAGGCAATATTTAGGCAAAATCCTTTTTAGCGAATACTGTAAAAAGCGCCTCCATGTGGTAAGATTAAGCCATTCAATTCAAGGGTTAATAGATGAGTGGAAAGCAATCCTATATTGAGATTGAACTGATTAGCGAGCTGGTCACGATGAATCGGCCCTTTTTTAGCAATTTGTTCTAAAATTTCAATACAAATGGGTGAAACTGAAAAGGGAAGCGGTTTTTGGATATTTTTTGGGCTTTCTAATGCAGCCCAACCCAGACTCTCTAATAATTGACTTGGGCTTTGATACACTTGAGCCGTATTGGATTGTAATAAGGCAAGGCAGCCGCTACTTTTTAAATCTGTTATCCTGCCTGGAACAGCAAAGACCTCTCTATTATAGCCTCTAGCTAAACCAGCCGTAATTAAACTACCACCTTTTGTGTCGGATTCAATGACAATAGTTGCATCCGACATGCCAGCGACAATTCTATTCCTTTTTGGAAATTGAAAAGGTAGGGGTGCAGTCTCTGTTGGGTTTTCTGAAAGTAAGCCACCATAGTCCATCATTTTTTTTGCTAGTCGTTGATGTTGATTTGGGTAGATAGCATCTAAGCCAGTTGCGGTCACACCCCAATTGGGTATTTTTAATTGACATGCTTTTTGATGTACGAGACCATCAATACCAAGTGCTAAACCGCTTATAATTCCTAAGTTCAAATAAGCAAGCCCTTCAACTAATTCTTGAATTACTTTATCTGCATAAAGGCTGTGGTTTCTAGTGCCAACAATACTCACTAAACAAGGCAGGTTCCATTTTTTAGAACCTTTTGAAAATAAAATTGTGGGAGCATCATCACATTGAAATAAACGATTAGGATAAATGGCATCTTCCATAAATGTCGAATCAATCCCAAGTCTAGTCATGGTTTCAATTTCTGCAGATGCTGCTTTTAATGGCCATGCAGCCATGATAGCTGGGCGAAAATCGCCTTCAATGCCTTTAAAGGCAGTTTCACCTTTCTGTCTTTCATTATATATAGCGAATGCAGAACCGAAGTATTTAATTAAAGCAGTACGAACATAATTATTGATGCCCTGGATTTGTGAAAAAGCAATGGCGTATAAAAGAGCATTATTCATGCAATGAAAATCCTCAGAAATACACTGTAGAAATCAAGTATTAATACCCGATTTTTCTATTTTACAGTAGTAGTTAGAAAATTATTGAAGTGTTATCGTAAAGCTTGTTCTTCTATTTTTTGCTCTACCCGCTGCAGTCGTATTGTCTGCAATTGGCATGTTAGAACCAAGCCCTTTCGCTTGAATACGATTTGCACCAATCCCTTTTGAGACTAAATATTGCAAAATGGATTCAGCTCTTTGGAGTGATAATAAATTATTTTGTGCGACTGTTCCGGTATTATCTGTATGACCTTCGATTAAAATAGTTGCATTCTTTGTATTTATTAGATAAGTCGCTAAAGCATCTAATTCAACGCTAGAAATTGATTGCAATTTTGCGGAGCTTGATTCAAAATAAACTTGATTAAATATTTTAGTAAAGACTTTTTCAATTGGGGTTAGTGCAAAACTGAAAGTATTTCCAGCCATTGCTTTAACTGAATCAATTGGAAGAATGCGCGTTATATAATCATGGTCTTTGCTCATGATTTTTAAACCAAGGCTATCAAAGTAAGGGAGTGCTAATAAAAACTTCCCCATACTATCTACTTGCATTTCTAACAATGGATAGCCAGATGCTGGATCTACTATATTCACATCTGCAGCAATTGTTTTTTTAGATTTTGCATCAATGATTTCTCCTTTGATATACCAGGTTTTATGTGCTCTTGTATTTTCTGCAAGTGTAATTTTATAAATATCTAATTCACCTCTACTATCTGCTCTGTCGCTTGCGATATAAGCAGAAACACCATTACTTGCAACTGCAATACTTCCTTCGTTATCATAGGTATTGATAGGGTAGCCAAGGTTCAATGGGGTAGTCCAACTACCATCAATCTTTTTTCTTACCACATAAAAGTCTGCCCCGCCAAAACCAGGATGTCCATTACTTGAAAAATATAAGCTCTGATTATCTGCATGAATGAAAGGCGTTTGATCGTCTCCTTTTGTGTTGATGGTTGGGCCAAGGTTGATGGCATCTTCCCAATAGCCTTTTTCGTTTTTATAAGCCACATAAATATCAATGCCACCGTACCCTTCTGGACGGTTACTTGCAAAGTAAATACTGTTCCCATCTGGTGCTATACTAGGGGCACTATCCCAATAATCACTATTAATTCTTTGTCCTAAATTTTTTGGTTTAGACCAGCCCCATGGCGTTTTTTGAACTTTATAAAGGTCATAACGACCATAACCTTGTTCTGCATAATCTGCTGCATAATACAATGTTTGTAAATCGGCACTCAAACTCATACTCCCTTTTTTTGCAGCAAAATTTAATGTATCAGACAAAGGTTGTGCGGCCGAAAACCCGCCAGTGCCCATATTGCTTGAATAAATGTCCTCTCTGCTTAAATTTAATCTACGCATAAAAAGAAACAAGCTATCCTGAATACTAACAGTAGGAAAATATTCTGAAGCAGCAGAGTTGATGCTATCTCCCATATTTTCAATGGTGATTTCAGGTGCGTTTTTTTGAATAATCGCAAATTTGCAAATCTCCATTAAAGCATTCGCTTTTTCTTTCAAATAATTTGGAAGCGTATTGTTGATCATATAAGGATCAAGTAAATCTTTTGCTGCATTGTATTGTCCAAGACTAGCTAATGCGGTGCCTTGTTTTACAAGGAAAGGAAGGGACGCAATACTATCCATTTTTTTAATTTGCTCAAAGAGGTCTATTGCTAATTTAAAATTTCTTGTATCCTGGTAAATCTGAAACAAAGCAATTAATGGATCTACATATTGATTGTCTTTCTCAGAAGCGATAGAGAATAATTGAATTGCTTTTTGAGTCTCCTTGTTTTCTAATGCGCGCAATCCTGCTTCATAATTTTGCAAAGCTTGTTTGGATTGACTCAATAAAGGGGCACTGCTAAATAAAGTGCAAGTCAAAAAAAGGACTATTCCAAAACGATATCGTAACTGAAAATTCATGTTACATTAAAGGTAGTACAACTACTTGAATTGATTAGGGTACTTGGATGTACTTGTGTAATTGTGCACTTAATTCCCAGCTAGGGTTCGCTTTAATATAGTCAATTACTAATGGCGTCATAGCATCTGACTTATCCCATTCTGGTTGTAAATATTTTTTACAATCAATTGAGATCTCATTGGCAAATGAATTTGCCCAGTCAAAATCTGACTTATTAAAGACCACTACTTTTAATTCATCTGCCGCTTTTACTGCTTCAGACAAAGGCGCTTTAAATTTCTTAGGAGATAAACATACCCAGTCCCAGCTTCCACTCATTGGACTTGATCCTGAAGTTTCAATATGCGTTTGGAAGCCAGCATTTTTTAATGCAGTTGTTAATGCATCTAAAGGATGCAATAGGGGTTCGCCACCTGTTACAATCGCTATACGCGCGGGATGGGATTTAGCAGCCTCTACAATTTCATCGATTGATAAAACAGGATGTTTACTTGCATCCCAACTATCTTTTACATCACACCAAACACAGCCCACGTCACATCCGGCTAAGCGAATAAAAAACGCTGCCTTACCCTGATGATAACCTTCACCTTGTAAAGAATAAAACATTTCCATTACTGGATAAGTCTGTGGGATGCTCAATGTAATTTGTTTAAATAATTTATAAACCTTGGTAGGCCTTCATGGTGTTTTTTAATAATCCTGCAATGGTCATTAATCCAACACCGCCAGGAACAGGCGTTATTGCAGATGCAACTGTAATTGCAGAAGCATAATGCACATCACCTTTAATTTTAAAGCCTTTTGCAGCTGTTGGGTCGGTTACTCTTGTAATTCCTACATCAATAATTACGGCACCTGGCTTGATCATGCTTGCATCCACAAAGTCAGGTATACCTACTGCTACAACTATGATATCTGCTTTTGAACAAATGTCAATTAAATCTTCTTTTGGAGTGTGTCTATGGCAACAAGTGACTGTGCAATTTCCTTGAGGATTTTCGGCGCTTAATAAAATACTCATTGGTCTGCCAACAATATTGCTACGACCAATTACAACAGCACGTTTGCCTTTTGTTTCAATATTAAAATGCTCTAGCATTAACATTACGCCATAGGGTGTGGCAGGAATAAAGGTGTTTAATCCTTGCACCAATCTACCCACATTCGCAGGATGAAATCCGTCCACATCTTTTTTAGGGTCGATGGCTTCAATCACTTTCGCGTCGTCAATATGTTTAGGAAGTGGTAATTGTACTAAAATGCCGTCCACATTTGCATCTTTATTTAACGCCTCAATTTGTGCTAAAAGATCTGCTTCACTCACTGTCTCTTCAAATCGATAAAGAGAAGAGCCAAATCCAGTTTCATCGCAATTTTTAACTTTACTTGCCACATAGGTTTCACTTGCCCCATTCGTGCCCACTAAAATTGCTGCTAAATGAGGTGTTCTCTTACCTGCTGCTTTTAGGGCAGTTGTTTGTTCTAATAAGCTTGCTTTGACTGCCGCAGAGGCGATTTTTCCGTCTAGTACTAACATATTGCAAATTTAGTTCTTTTTAAGATTCCATCCCTCGTATCTTTGTGCTCTTAAATTAGTTTATGGAACAGAACCCGAATCAACCCCTAAATATTGAAATCAGCGAGGAAATTGCTGAAGGTACTTATGCAAACCTTGCGATTATTACACATAGTAATGCAGAATTTGTGGTAGATTTTGTGAATGTGATGCCTGGTACACCAAAAAGTAAAGTAAAGTCTCGTGTGATCTTGACGCCAATGCATGCAAAAAGATTCATGAAAGCAATGGTCGAAAATATTGAAAGATATGAAGCAGCGCATGGGCCAATAGGGGATATGGAACAAATTGAAATTCCAATGAATTTCGGAGGCCCTACCGCACAAGCTTAGTTTTAAAGTAGCATTACCAATTGGTATGCTGTTCTGCATAGCTGTAATAACCTTCTGTGCTGACAATTAAATGGTCGATCAATTTAATGTCAAAAAGTGCTGCACCCTTCTTAATTTTTTCTGTCAAATGATCATCCATCCTACTGGGGTTTAATTGCCCGCTAGGATGGTTATGGCAGATGATAAAGCCAGTGGCACCATGGCTAATAACCAATTTGAAAATAATTCGAGGGTCTGCAATAGTGCCTGTAATGCCCCCTTCACTCAAGACTTCCTCGTGAATGATTTTATTTGCTTGATTTAATAAGAGCACCATAAAAACTTCTCGCTGCTCAAATTGTAATTTATTTTTTAAATGATTCGCGACATCTCGACTTTGATGAATAGATGTTTGCTTATCTAATAAGTCCAATCTCCTAGAGCCCAACTCTATTGCGGCTAATATCCTTACTGCTTTTATTTTTCCAATGCCTTTAATTTTTAAGTTCACAATATCTGCGACACTATATTGTGCAAATTTTTGAATGCTATTTGCTGCAGTAGCTAATAAACATCTTGCAAGTTCAATTGCATTTTGTTCTGCCGTGCCATGTTGGATAAGAATGGCCAATAATTCAACATCGCTTAAATGACTTGCCCCTTTTGAGCTAAATTTATAAATTGGTTGGTCCTGTTCTGCCCAAAAACGAATACTACTTGTTTGCATAAACAATTTTGGCCAAATATATTTTTTAATGGTCCCTTTTTTCTGCGTACAAATTCAAGTAAAACGGAGTCGGTGTGCATAACTTGACTAATTGTTGAAAATTTGCATGGTATTGCCTAAAAATTTGTGAACGATATCAATACCTTTGAACCACATTTTACCCACCATGAATCCTTCAGTTAAAATTTTTGCGGGCACAGGCTCGCAGGCTCTTGCAGAAAAAATCGCACAGCGTTTTGGCGCCCCTATTGGTAAAATCAATATCCAAAAATTCAGTGATGGCGAATTCCAGCCTATCTTTTTGGAAAGTATCAGAGGGGACTATGTTTTTTTAGTACAAAGTACATACGCACCCACAGATAATTTAATGGAATTATTGATGATGATTGATGCGGCTAAAAGAGCAAGTGCTTACAAAATCATTGCAGTCGTACCTTACTATGGTTTTGCTAGACAAGACCGTAAAGACAAACCACGTGTTGCTATCGGTGCTAAATTGATTGCTACTTTATTGGAAGCAGCAGGGGCAAACAGGGTGATCACGATGGATCTACACGCTGCACAAATTCAAGGATTCTTTGATGTGCCAGTAGACCACTTAGATAGCTCAGCTATTTTCATACCTTATATAGAAGCGCTTAATTTAGAAAATCTAGCATTTGCCGCACCAGACGTTGGAAGTACAAATCGTGTGCGTGAAGTAGCCAACTACTTTAATGCAGAAATGGTGATCTGTGATAAGCACAGAAAGCGTGCCAACGAAATTGCTAGTATGGTGGTGATTGGTGACGTAACAGGCAAGGATATTGTTTTGGTAGATGATATCTGCGATACAGGTGGTACATTGGTAAAGGCTGCTGCATTATTAAAAGAAAAAGGAGCTAGAACCGTACGTGCCTTGATTACCCATCCAGTATTGAGTGGTAAAGCTTACGAGAATATAGAAAACTCAGTTTTAGAGGAATTAGTGGTTTGTGATACCATACCAATGAAATCGGAGTCTTCAAAGATTAAGGTATTGACGGTGGCGGACTTATTTGCGATCGCTATCCGTAATGCCTACGAGAATAAGAGTATTACAAGCCTATTTGTACACGCTCAATTGAAGGCAAGAAACCAGTAATACACTGATTTACAATATATTACAAATAATTAGGAGCAACTTTGGTTGCTTCTTTTTATTTCATTACCTTTGCCGTCCATATTTAAAATTTAAACCATGAAGACAATTACAATCGAAGGACACTTGAGGACCGAGTCTGGCAAAAAAGCCGCCCGCCAAATCCGCTCTCAAGAAAACGTGCCAGCTGTAATTTACGGGGGTGCTACAGAAGTGAATTTTTATGCTTCTGCTAAGGCTTTCAAGCCTTTAGTGTACACAAGTGAATTTTTGATCGCTGAAGTTGCTGTAGACGGCAAAAAATACAACTGTATTTTGAAGGATCTACAATTTGACAAAGTATCTGATTTCTTATTACACGTCGACTTATTAGAGTTAGTGGAAGATAAGAAAGTTGTAGCTACATTGCCATTGAAATTAGTTGGATCATCTGTGGGTGTTAAAGCAGGTGGTAAATTAGTTTCTAAAGTTAAAGCGGTTAAAGTAAAAGCTTTACCAAAAGACTTAAGAGAATTTATTGAGTTAGACATCACTAACTTAGAATTGAACGCGAACTTACGTATCGAAGATATTAAAGTGGCAAACATGGAGATCATGAACTCTCCACGTATCCCAGTAGCTTCTGTAGTAATGACTCGTCAATTGAAACAAGAAGAATCTGAAGCTGCAAAAGCAGGTAAGAAATAATTCAAGCTTATTTGAATAAAAAACCCTCTGAGCAATCAGGGGGTTTTGTGTTTATATTAGGGCTTTAATAAAATATAAAGCCCTAATATAAACACTGATGATTTTAAAAATCGCTGTAGCGATTTTTGGGCTGATCTGGTATAATTTTCTTTACTTTTGAAACCAAGAAATAAGCATGTCAAAATTTTTAATCATAGGACTAGGGAATGTAGGGGCAGAGTATGCGCATACGCGCCATAATATTGGATTTGATGTATTGGATGCCTTTGTCATTAAGCATGGTGGCTTTTTTAAGGTAGACCGCTTGGCCGAAGTGGCTGAGGTTAAATGGAAGGGGAAGGTTTTTATTTGCATTAAGCCAACCACTTTCATGAACCTGAGTGGTAAAGCATTTAAGTATTGGATGGATAAAGAAAAAGTAGCACTAGAAAATACCTTAACAATTGTTGATGACTTAGCGCTACCTACTTCAAAATTACGCTTGCGGGCATCTGGTTCAGATGCCGGACACAATGGTTTAAAAGACATTCAATTGACTTTAGGTACAGATGCGTATCCTAAATTAAGATTTGGTATTGGAAATGATTTTGCAAAAGGACAACAGGTAGATTTTGTTTTAGGAAGATGGGCGCAAACAGAAAGAAAACTAATTGATTTGAAAATCGAAAAATCAGTAGAAGTGATTGAATCATTTGCAACTATTGGATTATCTAGAACAATGACTTTTGCAAATGGATTGGATATTAAAATAGATTAGTCATTTCAATTTATAATTTTTTTATGAGTATATTTTGTATTGGTCGTAATTATGTTGAGCATGCACATGAGTTAGGAAATGAAGTGCCTACATCTGCCATTATTTTTATGAAACCAGATACGGCTTTGTTGCCTAAAGGTGAAAATTTTTCTATTCCAAGTTTCACGAATGATTTACACTTTGAAGGAGAATTAGTTTTACGTGTAAGCAAGAAAGGAAAAAATTTAGCTGCCCTGCATCCAGAAGGTATAAATGTTTTAGATTACTGCGATGCTATTTCTGTAGGAATTGATTTTACTGCCCGTGACTTACAAAACAAGCTAAAGGAAAAGGGGCTTCCTTGGGAAAAAGCAAAAGCTTTTGATAATGCAGCTATTCTTGGTGAATGGCACCCCTTAACTGCTCAAATTTTATCTACCCCAATACACTATACTTTATCTAAAAATGGCAGCACGGTTCAAACAGGTGATTCAAGTTTAATGATCTTCCCTTTGGACAAGATATTAGCAGGTATTACGGAGTACTTTACCATCTACCCAGGCGACTTAATCTACACTGGAACCCCTGCAGGCGTTGGCCCAACAGCCAAAGGCGATGTATTTGAAGGTTTTTTTGAGGGACAGTCTGTTTTTAGTCTAAAAGTGAACGGATAATTTCAAAAAAATTAAGTAGTTTTGCCACCCTTAAAAGGGCATAACCATAAAGGATCTTGGCGAGGTAGCTCAGTTGGTTAGAGCACAGGATTCATAACCCTGAGGTCCCGGGTTCAAATCCCGGTCTCGCTACAAAGCCTCTCACGAAAGTGAGAGGCTTTTTTAATGCGAAGCCGCGAAACAAGCTCGCTTGATTGAGCGGATGAGCGTTAAAAAAGCCAACTGAACGCGAAGCGTTTAGTTGAAAGGCTTTGGGTAAGGCGACCTGTTGGGGATGACAATGCGCAGCATTGGCAATCCCGTTAAATCGTGGGTCCTTTGTTGTTTCATGAAAACATCACTTTTATCTTGAAACACTTGCTATCATTGGGTTTTAATGCGTGAAGTTTTTGAGTTCTCATCATTAACATCTGTCTTTAACAACATCCTCTTTAAATTCTAGAATCTGTTTCTTCATCTCCTTAATCTCCTTCATCTTCTGTTCCAAAGAAGTCAACTTATCATCAAGAATTTCGAGTTTTTGTTTCTTGGTGTATTTCCTGTTGTACCAGGCGTCAATGATTTGACCTATTTCTTTAATGGTAAATCCAACGGACTTGGCATCACTAATGAATTCAAGTTTTTCAACTGTTACATCGTCATAGTGGTAATAATTATTTGACTTAACCGATTCATCTTGTTTTCCCTCAATTAATCCCGACTTCTCATAGAAGCGAATCGTATGAGTAGAAATCCCTGTTTTCTTTGATAGTTCGTTTATTAACATATTGCAAATATAGGGTGTTGACAAATAAATAT
>CAZLKW010000056.1:0-5877 GCA_964560215.1 uncultured Sediminibacterium sp.
TAAATTTTCACCTAAATTTTCTTCCATATTTTTTGTTTCTTATAGTCAATTTCCAGTGGCCAAAAAGACCATGGATACGAACCTCTACGAAGATACCTTTTTGACCCCTTTTTTATGCTTAAAATGCGTATTAATTTACACAATTTTATCCACAGTTTTTGGTAATAAATACTAACTTTAACCCATACATTTTTAACCACTTATACATTCAAAAATGAGCCAAACAATTCTCATTATTGGAGCTGGCAAATCTGCCACAGTTTTAATCCAATATTTACAGCAAAAAGCGGTAGAAAATGATTGGTATATCATCCTAGCAGATGGTGATGCGGATACTGCAAATTTAAAGTGGAATAATGCCCCTAATGGCAAAGCAATAGGAATAGACATAGAAAACGAATTAGAACGAAATAATCTGGTGCAAAATGCGGATATCGTCGTATCCATGCTACCAGCTAACCTTCATTTTTTAGTGGCAAAAGATTGTTTATATTTTGAAAAACCTTTGTTCACTGCTTCTTATGTAGACGACAATATGCGCTCTATCGCATCTGAAATTGAAGCTAAAAAGCTTTTATTCCTCTGTGAAATGGGTTTAGATCCCGGAATTGACCATATGAGCGCCATGGCAATCATAGATGAGATTCATGAAAAAGATGGCAAAATAACAAGCTTTAAATCGCATTGCGGTGGATTGGTTGCGCCAGAGAGTGATGATAATCCTTGGCATTATAAAATTAGCTGGAACCCAAGAAACATTATTTTGGCAGGAAAAGCTGGCGCTATTTACTTAGAAAATGGGGAAAATGTGAACAAAGCATATGGATCTATTTTTGCTCAAACACCCATTGTGGATGTAACTGGCGTAGGTCCTCTGGCCTATTATCCAAATAGAAATTCTTTATCCTATATTGACACGTATAAGCTACATGGTGTAAAGGATTTTGTTCGTACAACCCTTCGCTACCCTGCTTTTTGTTCAGGTTGGAATGCAATTGTTCAATTACAAATAACCGATGAAACAGTTATTTCAATTGCATCAGGAACAACTGTTAAAAATTGGTTTGAACAACATATACAAGCAAAAGGATTGGGAGACCAACTTGCAAAATTTATACAAGATCCTGCGCTCAAGCAACAACTTGAATTCATTGGTTTATTTGAATCGACATTGATTCCAGCGCAATTCAATTCCAATGCAACCATCTTACAATGGCTATTGGAAGGCAAATGGAAATTAGAACCAACCGACAAAGATTTAGTGGTTATGTTACATGAAATTGAGTACAGCATTGGATCTCGTCAATTTAAAATTGATAGTAGTATGGTATTGACTGGCGAAGATGCAATACATACAGCGATGGCTAAAACAGTTGGCCTACCACTTGCAATGGGCATATGTGCTTATTTGAAAGGAGAAATAAAAATGAACGGCTTGCATATTCCTATTGATGCAAGAATCTACAAGCCAATCTTAAAAACTTTAGCGCAGGAAGGCATTGTTTTTCAAGAAACTTTAACTAGTTACTAAGCCTTATTTAGTTACACTGCCATTGATTTCCCATTCGAAATCTAATAGTCGTTTATCTAAATTAGCTGCAGCTACTTTCACAATCACTTTGTCGCCCATATTGAATTTGCGACCAGATCTTGATCCAACTAAGGCATAATCTGCTTCAATCAATTTAAAGTCGTCGTATTTTGATAAACTTGTGATGCTTACTAAACCTTCGCATTTGTGCTCCACAGTTTCAACAAAGAATCCAAAACTAGATACACCACTAATTATACCTTCAAAGCTATGACCTAAATAGTCACGCATAAACTCAACTTGTTTGTATTTATTAGCTGCACGCTCTGCTTCCATTGCAGCTCTTTCACGCATACTACAATGCACACATTTCTCTTCTAAACCTTCATCATTAATAGCATTACCCATTAAAACACTTTGTACAATTCGGTGCACTAATACATCAGGATATCTACGGATTGGAGATGTGAAATGACAATAATGTTCAAAGCCTAGTCCATAGTGGCCAATATTGTTGATAGTATATACAGCTTTCGCCATTGTGCGGATTCCAAGTTGCTCGAGAACATGCTGTTCTGGCTTACCTTTAGAAGCTAACATTAAGTTGTTAAAACTATGCGCGATATGCTCAGGAGAATCAATATTAAAAGGATATCCATGCTTTTTGGCAAAAACCACAAATGGGTTTAATTTATCTTCATTAGGCTGATCATGCACACGATAAGGGAAAGGGATAGGTTCTTTTTTCACCTTCACATTGCCCATTTTTTCAGCAATCAATTGGTTCGCTTTCAGCATCAATTCTTCGATCAATTGATGAGAGGCTTTACTTTCTTTTACTGTAATTCCGATTGGCTTTCCAGTGGCATCTAAAGTAAATCGCACTTCTTGAGAAGAGAAATTGATAGCGCCATTTTCAAAACGCTTTTTTCTTAAGTTTTGAGTGTAATCATGTAACCACAAAATTTCATCTTGGTGGTCTCCGCTCTTTGTTTCAATAATTTCTTGCACTTCCTCATAAGTAAAACGACGGTCCGAAAAAATCACCGTTTTGCCATACCAAGTATGTACAATTTTTCCTGTTTCATCTACTTCAAATGTAGCAGAGAACGTTAATTTTTCTTCCTTAGGTCTTAAAGAACATAACTCATTAGAGATTCTCTCAGGTAACATTGGATATACACGATCAGGCAAGTAAACAGAAGTAGCTCTTTCATAAGCTGCTTTATCGACCGCTGTTCCTGGCTGCACAAAATGGCTTACATCAGCAATATGCACCCCAATTTCAATATGTCCATTCTCTAGGCGTTGAAATGAAATAGCATCATCAAAATCTTTCGCATCCACTGGATCAATCGTGAATGTCAAAACCTTTCTATAATCTTTTCTTTTTGCAATTTCTTCGGGGGTGATTTTATCTGATAAAGTTTTAGCGAATGCCAACACTTCCCCATCAAAGGTCAATGGGAATCCAGATTCAGCCACAATCGATTTCATGGCCATATCATTTTCCTTCTCTGGAGTGAATATTTCTAATACTTCCCCTTCTGGTTTCTTGTTTGGATTATCCCATTTGGTTAAATGAACAATCACTTTGTCACCCGTCTTTGCCCCTTTTAATTTATCCATTGGGATATAAATGTCTGGCATTGGATGTATCGTATTGGGTAAGAAGAATGCATGGTGTTGCATGATTTGCATCGTACCTGAAAAAGAGACTTGTTTTCTTTTTACGATCTCTACCACTTTGCCTTCCTTCTTGCCGGAGCCTTGTCTAATTTTTGTGATTTTTACGCGCACTTCATCTCCTTTAAGTGCTGTATTGAAATCGGTTGGGAAAACTAATATGTCTTGTTCTAAACCTTGTACAATGATGAATCCCATACCTGATTTAGCTATGTCTAATGTCCCTTTATACGTTGTCGTTAAATGGGTCTGTTTTGTAGTTGTTTTTGACTTCTTCTTGTCTTTTTTACTGTTCATTTGTTTGTTGATGATATTGTGCTACAAAATCAATGACCAATTGATTAAATTCAGTTGCTTGATTAAATAAAAAGAAGGGTTTAATTGGCAGTACATATAAAGGAATATTATTTAATTCCTTGGTATATTTCACCAATCTAACTGCATCTTTTTCTGTCGTAAGGATCAATTTACTCTTAGCGTTAATCTGTTCAAATTTATTGCGTATTTCATTTAAATCGTCAATAGAAAAAATATGATGGTCGCTGTAACTTAATTGATAATAAGTGTGTGTGTTTTCGTGTAAATAATTTTTTAGAGGGATGGGGTTCGCAATACCGCATACCAATAAAACCTCATCACGCATGGTTAAGACCCATTGGTCTAATGGGTTATAAATATGATAAGGTGTTTCATAAGCAATCGCTGTAAAGAATACAGATTGATGCTGTTCTGGATACAATTTCTCCAATACTTCTGCCCTGTCGGCCTCAGTCATGTCGATTGGGCATTTTGTCACGACAATAATATTGGCACGTTTTGCCGATTTACGTTCATCTCTTAAATCTCCAGTTGGAAAAAAGAAATCATCGCAGTATAGGTTATCATATTCCGTTAATAGGATACTAAAATGTGCATCTATCTCACGGTGTTGAAATGCATCATCCAATATTACCGTTTGCAAATCTGGAATATCTTGAATTAACTGAGGAATGGCTTCGATACGTCTTTCACCAACTGCAACGCCTACCTTAGGAAATTTTAGATGAAATTGCATCGGCTCATCTCCAATCTCTAAAGCAGTGGTATTTTCACCAGCTAAAGCATAGCCTTTTGTTTTTCTTTTATAACCCCTGCTTAATGTGGCCGTTTTATATTCTGTAGACAGTATGGATAATAAATGCTCTACCATTGGAGACTTACCTGTACCTCCAAGTGAAAGGTTCCCAACACAAATAATTGGCAAATTAAAATGTACCGATTTTAAATATTTCTTAGCGTACATCCAATTACGCAAGGAAACAATCCAACCATATAAAATGGCGAATGGAAGTAATAGTACTCTAAAAGATTTTAAAAAAATATTATTCAAATTCATAGGTATTCCACGGCGTAATACAACTAGACAAAGGTACGTCAAATTCGTTGGTATCAGTGAAATTGTCCATTGGTTCAAAGTAAGAAATACCCATTTTATGGATCCCTTGCCCTGCTTTTGCTAAATAGCGATCATAGTATCCTTTACCAAATCCCACACGATGTCCTTTTTGGTCAAAACCCAACAAAGGAACAAACATGGTATCTATTAAATTCGGTGCTACTTTATTAAATGGCAGTGGTTCTTGAATACCGAATGTATTTAATTGCAAGGTCTCTGTTTCAAAATAAAAATCCATCTCATTATTTTGAGTTTGAACAATTGGATAACAGAAACGTATAAAAGGAAATAAAGTTTTGAAATACTTTTCAAAAAGGATGGTGTTAGGTTCGTTCTTTTCAGCTAAAGGATAAAAACTTGCAATCAATGCTGTACTCGACCAATCCATTCTTTGTAATTGGATAAGTAATAAGTCATCCATTTTCATGCATTCAGAATCGCTTAATGCAGCTCTTTTTTGGGCTAATATCTTGCGGGCTTCCGCTTTACTTATATGCATTCAAAAAAACTAAAAATAGTTGCGCCATAATTACGTTGAAAACTATATCCTTCAAAAGTTTTATAGTCATTACGTGGCGTATGTTCTAGAATAAAATACCCTTCTGGACTAATCAATTTCTTTTCGACAATAATTCTTGGCAGGTCGTCAATCGTATTTAAAGCATAGGGCGGTCCTGCAAAAATGATATCATATTGTTGATTACAAGTAGCTAAAAATTGAAACACGTCCATTTGTATAGTAATCGTGTTTTCTATTTTCAAAAAATCAATGTTCTTTTTTATAAAATCAAGCATTGTTTTATCCTTCTCAACAATGGTTAGATGTTCAGCGCCTCTAGATGCTAATTCATAACTGATGCATCCAGTTCCACCAAAAAGATCTAAGGTTGTTGCACCATCAATTGCTACCCTATTTTGAAGAATATTAAATAATCCTTCTTTTGCTATATCAGTGGTTGGTCTTGTATGCGGCATATTTGTAGGAGGATGAATTCTTCTACCTCCATATTTGCCTGAAATAATTCTCATCTAAAAAACTTAAAAAATAAAATAAGGTGCGTAACTATGATTAGGATACTCATTGTTTAAAGTAGAACCAATACCGGTATTAGGAACATCTTGAAGATGCGCATTTGCGAAGTAACTAGCAAATTCTTGAATCCACTGATCACGTTCAGCATTAAAACCAGTAACATTTAAATTCTCGTCATTTGGTAAAGTATTC
>CAZLKW010000056.1:5887-9769 GCA_964560215.1 uncultured Sediminibacterium sp.
ATTCGTCTGCTTACAAGCATTTAAGGCTAAATAAATATTTTGATCATCCCCGCTTCTATTAAAATAATTTACAAAATATGGTTTGCCTTCATTTATAATTAAAACAATAAAATAATCGTCAAATAAAGAAATGTAAACTCCATCTTCCTTATTCGTATTCAAAATATTGCTTACATAGTTCGTCCATTTACCGGTTGGAAAAGACCTAGACAATAGCGTACTTAAAGCATCTGGCACACTATAAATTAGAACTTGTTCTTGTCCAATTATTTGAAACTGCAATTCTTCCTCCATATTTTGTCCAAATACAAGGTTAAATTCATTTTTATAAAAAGCTTCTGAATTGGAAGAAACCGATTTACTAAGTAAGGTTCTTTTTGTATTCATCACGAATTGAACTTGTCTGTAAAAAGACTGCATCAATTTAGAATTATTCTGTAAGAAACCTAATAATTGATTCCATCCATTCTGATCTGGGGTATTTTCAAAATATTCAAAAGCAATAAACTGATCATTGGTATGATTTTTTACCAAAAAACAAATAGACTGATTATCAACAATCAGATAAAGGTCTTCCACCTTATTATTTGCTGTACTTTCTTGTACTCCGTAAATACCAATTTTTTTCTTTGCCATAGTTAAATTCTACTGCAATGATACAAAAAAAAGAGCCTATGTATTGATAAAACTAGTCGTAGATTTGTATTTATATGAGTCAAACAGCATCGACCCCATCTTTACAGGTTAATATCAGCAGTAAACAAATATTAACCATTTCTGTCCCAATTGCTTTGGCCATTTTGGTACCACAGTTCAACTTTATCATCAATAATATCTTTTTAGGGGCCTTAAGTAAACAAGCACTAGCGATTGGTGGAATAACGGGTGTCTACTACTTGATTTTTGGGGTGATGGGTCAAGGGCTTAATAATGGATTACAAGCCTTGATTTCAAGACGTGCTGGAGAAAATCGGGTAGATGAAATTGGTATTCTGTTTTCACAAGGAGTAATTATATCCCTTTTCTTATCTGTTATAGGTATCAGCTTTACCTATTTTGTTGCTCCATCTCTATTCCATACCTTATTACATGATACGGAGAGAGCCAATACAATCATCGAATTTCTGAAAATAAGAATTTGGGGCGTACCTTTTTTATTCATTTATCAAATGCGCAATGCGCTTTTGGTGGGTACAAACCAAAGTAAATTTCTAATTATAGGCACTGCTACAGAAGCTTTGTTCAATATCTTTTTTGATTACAGTTTGATTTTTGGTCATTTCGGCATGCCAGCGATGGGCTTAAATGGAGCAGCATATGCCTCAATCATTGCCGAGATTATGGGACTATTGGTCATTTATTTAGTCATTCATTACCAAAAAATTGGTGCAAGGTTTGAGTTATTCAAAAAGTTTGAACTGAAATTAGACTATATCAAACTCATTTTAGTTCAATCTTCTCCATTGATGATGCAATACATGATTAGTATTATCAGCTGGGAATTCTTTTATATATTAATTGAACATAGAGGAGAACAATCCTTAGCAGTCTCCAATGCAATGCGTAACATTTTTGGATTTTTTGGTTGTTTTACATGGGCATTTGCAGCCACTACCACAACAATGGTCAGTAATATAATTGGTCAGAATTTACAAGACAAAGTGTTAGAATTGATCTATAAAATCATGCGTTGGAGTTTTGGAATTGCTGTTGCAGTAGCCATCCTCATCAATGTTTTTGCTGCAGAATTTCTTTCAATATATGGTCAAGGAGATGGCTTTTTAACCGAGGGTATACCTGTTTTAAGAATCGTATCTATTGCCTTATTATTAATGTCTGTATCTACTGTTTGGCTTAGTGCTGTCACTGGAACAGGTCAATCTAAAGTTACTTTGTTGATTGAGTTTGCAGCAATAATTATATATATTATTTACAATTACCTGGTATTAGAATACTATCAATTACCAATTACTTATGGCTGGTTTAGTGAAGTAATTTATTGGATTAGTCTATTAACTCCCTCTTTCTTTTATATAAGAACGATGCGTTGGAAGAATAAGAAAATTTAGATTATCTATTACGTTCAATAGACACTGAAGTAGTGCCTTCAAAAAACGGGATCGCTAATTGTTGTTTTGTAATTTTTACAAACACAGATTCAGCGATGGAATGTTCTGCTAAAATTTGGTCTGCAATTTTTGCAACCAAAGTTTCTAATAAAGGTGTAGGAATTTCCATGATCTTTTGTATCAACTGATACACATTTACGTAATCAATGGTTTGATCTAACTGGGCAATTATTTTTGAAGCAGGTGAAAATTGAATACGCACATCTACTTTAAATGTATTCCCAATTTTTTTTTCTGCGGCATAAACCCCATGAAAACCATTGAAAACTAAATCATTTAAATAGATGTGCATACAATTATTTTTTAAGTACGCTAGTAAAACTAGTGTCCTTTAGAAGTTAAAAATCTTTCTGCATCTAATGCTGCCATACAGCCACTACCTGCAGCTGTAACAGCTTGACGATAGTTTTTATCTTGCACATCACCTGAAGCAAATACACCTTCAATATTTGTTTTAGTAGTGCCTGGCTCAGTTAAGATATAACCTGTTTCATCCATCTTCAAATAGTCTTTGAAAATATCGCTATTAGGTTTGTGACCAATCGCAACAAAGAACGCACTTACTGGAATTTCTTCCATCGTATTTGTCTTGTTGTTTTTGATGCGCACCCCTTCTACTTTCTTGTCTCCAAGAATCTCGTCTGTTTCTGAGTTAAAATGCACTACAATATTCGGAGTGTTCAACACTCGATCTTGCATTACCTTACTTGCACGCATTTGTTCTTTTCTAACAATCATATGTACAGTCGTACACATTTTTGAAAGATAATGTGCTTCTTCAGCCGCAGTATCACCAGCACCTACAATAGCGACATCTTTCCCTTTAAAGAAGAATCCATCACATACTGCACATGCACTAACACCAAAACCGTTCAAACGCTCTTCACTAGGAATACCCAACCACTTAGCACTTGCACCAGTAGAAATAATGACTGCACCTGCTTCAATGATTTTTTCATCATCAATCCATACTTTATGTGGGTAACCACTAAAATCAACTTTTGTCGCTAAACCATAACGGATATCCGCACCCATTCTAGCTGCTTGCTTCTCAAAATTGACCATCATTTCTGGCCCTTGAATTCCTTCAGGAAATCCAGGATAGTTTTCAACTTCTGTTGTTATAGTTAATTGTCCACCTGGCTGTATACCTTGGTATAATAATGGTTTCATATTTGCTCTTGCTGCATAAATTGCTGCTGTATACCCTGCTGGTCCTGATCCAATAATTAGGATGTCTACTTTTTCTGTTTCCATTTCCTTGTTTTATTTTTACTACAAAGTAATTTAAAAAAAAGCCCCGACAAATCTATAAGATCGTTGGGGCTTTTATGATATTGTTAAATTTTATATTAGCCCAAATAAGCTTTCAATGCATTACTATATCTAGCTTTTTGCAAACGTTTAATGGCACGTTCTTTAATTTGTCTAATACGTTCTTTTGTTAAATCGTATTTGATACCAATTTGTTCGATTGTCACGCCATTTTCGCCATCTAAACCAAAATAGGCATTCACAATCTCCGCTTCTCTTGGACTTAATGATTTTAAAACTCTTTTAATTTCTTCTCTTAAAGAATCCTTCATTACATCTTCGTCTGTATCAGATCCGCCTTCTAATAAATCACCCATCGCCACATCTTCTGCTTCATGCACTGGGGCATCTAATGAAGTATGACGCGTATTCGATTGAAAGATATTATTGATTTCAGTTTCTGACATCTCCAAGATACCTGCAAGTTCCTCTGTTGAAG
>CAZLKW010000057.1:0-5619 GCA_964560215.1 uncultured Sediminibacterium sp.
ATGTGGCTAAAAAGTATTTGAATAAAGACAATAGAATTGTATTGTATTATTTACCTAAAGAAAAACCAACCACTAAGTAAGAGCTGATAGATGATTACTTTAAAAATTAATTTTATGAAAAAACTATATTATTCTTTTATATTCTTATTACCCTTGTTTTCAATAGCACAAAATATTGACCGCTCTAAAGCACCTAAACCAGGCAAGGCGCCAGTGATTCAAGTGGGCAATCCTGTTAAATTTACTTTAGCGAATGGCCTACAAGTATTTGTTGTAAAAAATACAAAATTACCAAAAGTGAGTGCGACACTTGCTTTGGATTATGATGGCTTTAAAGAAGGCGATAAAGCAGGAGTAGCAGAAATGGCGGGCTCTTTATTAAAAAGAGGAACAGCTACAAAATCAAAAGCAGCATTAGATGAAGCAGTTGAATTTTTAGGCGGTAGCTTGTCTACTTCTGCGCAGTCTGCTTCAGTCTCTTCTTTAAAGACAAATTTTCCAGCCTTATTAAATTTAATGGCGGAAGTGGTTTTACAACCTGCTTTATCAGCGACTGAGTTGGAGAAAATTCGCACACAAGCACTTTCTGGAATTGAGTCTAATAAAGACGATCCAGATGCTATTGCTGGGAATGTGGTTAAGAAATTAGTGTATGGCTCAAATCATCCTTATGGGGAGATGATGACAACAAAGACTGTCAATAATGTAACCTTGAATGATGTTAAATCATTTTTAGCTACGTATTGGAAACCAAATATTGCTTACTTAGTTTTTGTGGGTGATATAGAACCAGCGACTGCAAAAGCTTTAGCGGAGAAAAGTTTTGGTGCATGGAAGAAAGGAGTGGTTACGAAACAAGATTTTGCAAAGCCAGCTAAGCCAGCTCAAACTTATGTTGCTATTGTAGATAGACCATCTAGTGTACAAAGTGTCGTTACGATTGCTTCTTCTGTGGATTTATATCCTGGTTCTTCAAATGATATTGCAGGCTCTGTGATGAATAATATTTTAGGAGGTGGCTTCTCTGGTCGTTTATTTGCCAACCTGCGTGAAAAGCATGGCTTTACTTATGGTGCTTATTCGTCTTTAAATGCGAGTCGTCAAATTGGTCTATTCCAAGCAGAAGCATCTGTAAGAAACGATAAAACGGATAGTTCAGTTCAAGAATTATTAAGAGAAATCAATGGATTAAGAAATGAACAAGTAGGGGATGATGAATTAAATAGAATGAAGAATTACTTGTCTGGTGGATTTGCAAGATCATTAGAAAATCCTGCAACTATTGCGAATTTTGCATTGAATATTGCGCGTAACAAATTGCCGGCAGACTACTATCAAAAGTATTTAACAAATCTTGCAGCTGTTGACGCGGCTAAAGTGAAAGAAGTAGCTCAATTATTCATGAACCCTCAACAAATGCATATTGTGATTGTTGGTAATGCAAAACAAATTGCAAAAGGTTTAGACAAATATGGTCCGGTGAAATATTTTGATATAGAAGGAAATGAGATTGCAGCGCCAGTTGAAGCGAAAGCAGATGCTTCTCTAACACCAGCAGTATTAATGGATAAGGTGATTGTAGCATTAGGTGGACAAGCTGCATTGAATAGTGTAAAGGATATACAATACAAAGGTAAAGCAGCCTTAATGGGCCGTGAGATTGAAATGAATCAAACAAAAGTTTTACCAGGCAATGCAATCATCACAATGACAATGGGCGGCATGGTAGTTTCAAAACAAGCTGTAGTGAATGGCAAGTATAGTGTAGCACAACAAGGAATGGAAGCGCCTATAACAGACGATTTAAAAGAAAGCTTAAATGAAACTGCAAGCTTACACCCTGAAACTATTTTTCTAAAGAATGGTTATAAATTAAAGATTGCTGGTGCAGATAAAATTGAAGGTGCAGATGTAATTGATCTTGAGGTAACAACACCATCAGGTAAAGTGTCTCACCGTTTTTATGATAGCAAGACTTTCTTATTAGCGAAAGTAGCTACCACACAGGAAGTACCAGGAAGAGGCGCAGTGACACAACAACAATTCTTTAAAGATTATAAATCAATTGGTGGTGTTCAAATTGCCAATGAGGAAATATTGGACTTAGGTCAGTTTAAATTAAATGTAAAGTATTCAGACATTAAAGTAAACCAAGGTTTGAAAGCAGAAGATTTAAAGTAATTAAGGTAGTGCTTCAATAAAAAAGAGCCATCCGTAAGGGTGGCTCTTTTTTTATGTTATCGTTATTGGATTTCTATCTCTTTATATCATGTGCTGGTTAAGATTAGAATCTTACGCCGTATCCAATATTGAATAAAACTGCATTGCTATTTTGAACGCCAATTGGACTAGGCTTATCATTTAAACGATATGGAACAACAGCATCTCTATTGGCTGAGCTACTAATCGTAAAATCTACAAAGTATTTATTCGTTCTGTATCCAATACCTCCTGAAACAATAAAACGAGATGGTGTTACTAATGTTTTGCCATTTTCATCCGCAAAGGCATTCTTGTAAGGGCTGCCATAATAAGCAGTACCCGCTCTAGCCATCCAATTACCTGTTAACTTGATTTCAGAACCAATTTTGAAATTGATATTATTTTTATAAGTTGCCTTTACTGTTGCATTTAAATCGTCATAATAATCTGCAGAAGCTTGGTCAAAGTCATTCGCGTAAAATCTTGTACCTGCATAGTTCACCCATTCGATATCTGCACTAATAAAACCTAAAGGTTGCGTTGGTTTACTTGGATTAGCAAAGAAGTAGCTACCACTAAATGTTGCTTTAGTAGGCGTCATGACTGTATAATCTCTAACACCAGCATTGCCATTGTTTAATTCGTCAGAACTTGCATAAAGTTCTTGCGCATAAGATTCCGTATTGGTGGTCATATCAGCAGATAATCTATCTCTAAAGCTGATCAACTGTGGGGTATGCAATGCAAAGCCAAGACGTAAAAAAGATTCAGGCTTGTAGATGATACCAAATTTTGCTCCAATACCCCAACCCCTAGAACTGAAATTTTCGTTGAACTCGAAAAATTTAAATTGGTTCGTTGTGTTTGTTGGGTTTAAATCAGTTTCAGACACATAAAGTGAGCGATTAAAATTTACAATAGGGAAAACAACGCTTGCACCTAAGTATAACTTATCTTCTATATTTCCACCCCATCCAAAATTCAATTCATTCGAGCTTCCACTTGTATAAGCATCAAAAGTTTGGTTCACCCCACTAGAAATAGGCACTAAACTTTGGTAACCTGCAAGGTTACCATTTGCATCAGCAATGGTGTCTACTAAGTATGTTCTAAATGCTAAAGAGCTTCCGAAAATATAATTATTCTCAGCTGCATTCATGCCAGCATTGTCGTAGTACAATTCTTCTAAGAATTTTTCAGAATAACTACTGAAGTTATTTACGCCCTTAAATCTTTGTCTACTATTGAAATCTGCAATTTGAGTAAAACTAATAGAAAATGCAGTACTTGAGTAACCTCTATTTTTCTTGCCATCTGCAAAAACAAAACCAATATTGCCAATGTTTGATAAAGATTTTGAACTGTTTGTTGTTGTACCTCTATAATCAATCTTTGACTCTGTATTCAAATACTTGCTAGTAACCAACAATTCACCAGACTTATAAAAACCTAAACCTGCTGGGTTGATATGTGCTGCTGATAAATCACCTCCTAAAGACCCCATTGCGCCACCAAGTGCATTGCTACGTGGTGTTCCATTGGGTGCAAACCAAGACAATCTTAATCCATCTTCTGGACTTTGCGCTTGTAATGTTGAAGTTGCGAGTACTAAGAATCCTATTATTATTTTTTTCATAATGCTTGCTTGTTTTTAAGTAAATAAATACTTGACCAATTATCTGTTCCCGCCTCTTGGTGGTCTGGAACTTGGAGCAGAACCACTGCTATTAAATCCACCACTTCTTCCGCCTGCATTATTATTCATTGAAGGTGCAGTATTGGTGTTGGAATTACTAGATTTATTTTGGTTACTATTACTGAAACCACCATTATTAAAATAACGTGCAGGGCGATCAAAACTATTTGCTTGATTCGTATTGCTATTATTAGTTGTAACACGTCTTAATAAATTTCCAAATCCACTATTTAAATTTGGATTACTCGTATAACGAGTGGATCCATTCGTAGTGTTAGAAAAATTATTGCCTGTGTTGTAGTTTCTGTTATTTCTATATGCAGACAATGCAGGAGCGCTTGTTTGTAATGCTCTTGGTGTGTAATTGTTTCTTTGCATTGGGAAGTTACTTACGCCACCTCCATAATAGATTGGTCGGTAAGGGTTCCAATAGCCAGCAAAGTAGGGATTCCATCCGCCCCATCCGCCAAAGCCACCGAATCCGCCACCCCAGAATGGATCGAAGCCAAAACCGCCCCATCCGCCAAAACCGCCCCATCCACCGAATCCGCCAAATCCGCCCCCCCAGAATGGATCGAAACCCCAACCCAAACTTCCAGCCCAGAATGGATCATAACCCCATCCACCAAAGCCACCGAATCCGCCTGCCCATCCGCCAAAACCTCCAGCCCAGCCAAGGCGATTGCTCCAGAAAGGATCCCATCCACCCCAACCAAAACCGCCGAAGCCACCATAACCCAATCCAAATCCAATTCTGAAACTTGGGTTATTCCAATAGCCAAAATCGTCGATGCTTGACCAACGGTTTCTATTTGCGACTTTCAATCTTAAAAATCGATCGTCTTGGTAGTTTTGATATTCTTGGTATTCTGCCTCCTCTAAATCTTCTGCATTATTTCTTGCTGTTGCTTTATTGTTATAATCCGCTTCTTTAGAGGGTGTATAATATAGATCGTCCGTTGCCGCAGTCGTCGTTTGTTGTAGACTTGTACAGCTTGTTACGAAAAAACTGATTGCCATAAGAACGATGGCGCTGAACCCAAACTGGGGTAGGTTTCTTTGCTTTTTCATAGTTGTTCATTTTTTGGTTTTAATATGCCCCTGATTTAGCATACATTTGACATCCTAAAGGTAATAAAGTTTAAAACATAGAGCGTTTTTCGTAGATGTTTTGTTACAATATAAATGTTAAGAATTTTACAAAATGGCAAAGGAACTAACTTCAAGAGCACAGGACTATTCTCAGTGGTATAACGACCTAGTTTTAAAGGGGTCATTAGCAGATTACAGCGCAGTAAGAGGCTGTATGGTGATTAAGCCATATGGTTATGCTTTATGGGAAAATATGCAAGCAACTTTAGACAAAATGTTCAAGGATACTGGTCATGAAAATGCGTATTTTCCATTGTTTGTTCCTAAGTCTTTATTTGAAGCAGAGGAGAAAAATGCAGAAGGTTTTGCAAAGGAATGTGCCATTGTTACACATTATCGTTTAAAGACAGATCCAAATAACAAAGGGAAGTTGATGGTAGATCCAGAGGCGAAATTGGAAGAAGAATTAATTGTTCGTCCAACGAGTGAAGCCATTATTTGGAACACGTATAAAACATGGATTCAATCTTATCGTGATTTACCCATCTTGGTGAATCAATGGGCGAATGTGGTGCGTTGGGAGATGAGAACAAGATTGTTTTTAAGAACTGCTGAATTTTTATGGCAGG
>CAZLKW010000057.1:5629-9739 GCA_964560215.1 uncultured Sediminibacterium sp.
CCGCACACGCAACAAAAGAAGAAGCAGTAGGAGAGACAGTGAAGATGTTAGATGTGTATGCAGATTTTGCAGAGAACTGGATGGCGATGCCGGTGATCAAAGGCGTAAAAACACCAAACGAGCGATTCGCAGGTGCAGAAGATACTTATTGCATTGAAGCGTTGATGCAGGATGGTAAAGCTTTGCAAGCAGGTACATCGCATTTCTTAGGTCAGAATTTTGCAAAAGCATTTGATGTAAAGTTCAGTGATAAGAACAATACATTAGATTATGTATGGGCAACTAGCTGGGGTGTGAGTACAAGATTAATTGGTGGATTGGTGATGACACATAGCGATGATGAAGGGTTAGTTTTACCTCCACGTATTGCACCTTTGCAAGTAGTGATTGTTCCAATCTTTAAAGGAGAAGAACAAAAAGCTTTATTAGATGAAAAAATATACGCGATGGTAGCTTCCTTTAAAGCTGCAGGAATACGTGTGAAATATGATGATTCAGATAATCAAAGACCAGGATGGAAATTTGCCGAGTATGAATTAAAAGGTGTGCCTGTAAGAATTGCAGTTGGTCCGCGTGATTTGGAAAATAATCAAGTTGAAATTGCACGTCGTGATACAAAAGAAAAAACGACTGTATCCATGGAAGGCATTACCGAAACAGTCACTCAATTATTATCAGACATCCAATCTAATTTATTTAATCGCGCTAAAAAATATAGAGACGAACACATTACTAAAGTAGATACTTGGGAAGATTTTATTGCTGTATTAGATACCAAAGCTGGATTCGTTTCGGCACATTGGGATGGAACGCCAGAGACGGAGGAGAAAATTAAAGAGATGACAAAAGCGACTATTCGTTGTATTCCTTTGAATAACGAACAAGAAGCTGGTGTTTGTATCTTGACTGGAAATCCTTCTGTTCAAAGAGTTTTATTTGCGCGCGCATATTAGTCTTTAAGCATTCAGTAACATGCGACAAAAGCCAATCCATCCAGCACTCACGCCTTTCTTAGAGGGTAAAGTATTGTTGATTGATAAACCATTGCAATGGACTTCTTTTGATATGGTCAAAAAAGTGAGGTGGTTAACTAAGATCATGAAAGTGGGACATGCAGGAACATTAGATCCTTTAGCAACAGGTTTATTAATTATTTGCACAGGAAAGTTTACGAAGCAGATCAATGACTATATGGGTATGACCAAAGAGTATACTGGAAGTATGGTACTTGGTGCAACAACAGCCTCTTATGATTTAGAACAGGAGCCAGAAAATTTCAAATCAATAGATTCCATTACAGCAGCGCAAATTTTAGAAACGACCAATCAATTTATTGGTACTATTTTTCAGCTGCCTCCTCAACATTCTGCAATTAAAAAAGACGGGAAAAGATTGTACGAATCTGCGCGTCAAGGAATCGAAGTAAAAGTAGATCCAAGACAAATCACAATTGAAACTTTCGAGATCACAAAAATTGATTTACCAACCATTGAATTTAGGGTTGTTTGTTCGACCGGAACTTATATTAGAAGTTTGGTTCATGATTTTGGCCAAGCATTGGGTGTAGGAGCTTATATGAGTGGTCTTAGAAGAACAAAGATTGGTGATTTCAATGTAGTGGATGCAATGCAATGGGAGGATCTAGAAAAAGAAGTGAATACTTTATTAGAAGGGTAGTCCAATACCAAATTGCCAAGCATAATTATTGACTTTAAGTCCATTGGGTTTTATTTCCGCCCATTTGAAATTCCCAAAGTCTAGCCATCCGTTATTGTACAATCTTGTAGGGTCTTTCATCTTCATGGCATAATCTATCCTGATTGTAAAATAATCAAAATCAAATCGCAGTCCAGTACCAATACCAATGGCTAGATCTTTATAAAGTCGATCTAGTTTAAATCCAGCCTTTGGATCATTTCCTAAATCTCTTGTGTTCCAAATATTACCGATATCAGTAAATAGTGCGGAACCAACTTTATAGGAGCCAAATTGTAATAAAGTAAATCGGTATTCTAAATTCGCTTCTAATTGCAAGTCACCAAAACGATCAAAATTTTGACGTTGCGCGCTGGTGTCATAAAAGGTGGAGCTACCAAGACCTAATTGTCTAAGACCCCATGCTCGCATACTATAAGGGCCTCCAGCAGTAAACTGTTTAAAGAAGGGTAATTGCCCACTAAGTTTACTATTATTGCTATAATTATTACCCCATCCGCCCATCAATCTCCATGCAATCTCAGAGTTCGCATAGGTATAGGTAGAGCGGTATTCTGCTTCAATTTTCAAGTAACGATAAAAATTTTGACTGAATTTTTCAGAAAGCCCTAATAATCCTCCTGCATCTTCGATGCCTAATCTTAAATATTCTTTCTGGTGTGCATTCCTTCTTGAATTGCCAATATTCGTATAGCTAATTGTTTGACTAATTATATTCCCTTCATTGAAGGAAGACCTTAAAAAAGGATTTAAAATCAAAAGGCTATCTAGTTTTGAAAACTTATTTAATTGGTATAATTCAATATTTAGTGGACGATAATTTATAGCATGTTCTTTCCCGTTCTTCATCTTCTTCCACTCATAACCCCAATTGGTTGTGAATGATTTTAATTGGTAGTAATCCAAACGATCCATATAGGAACTATACAAAGAGAAGTTTGTTTTTATATTTTGATTTGGTTTCACTTCCTTTTTTACAAACGGAATAATCAAATTCGGAAAACTATAAGTTTGTCCAATATTCCATAATAAAGTCTGCGTCAACTTATCGGAACTATTTAAATTTAATTCTACACCTAATCTTAAGCTGGTGATAGAGGGTATTGCTTTTTTCTGAACATTTTTATCTCTATAAGTAAGGTTAGTAGAAAGGCCGAGTAGATTACCAGAGCCAATTTGAGCAGTGTTTTTACTTCCTTCAATATCAAAATTGAAACTTCTTCTGATATTAGGAACTAAAAAATAATGTAAGTAAACGCTGTCATTAACAAGGGTTGTTCTTCCATCAATTTGTTGCCAAGCGCCTAGACCGCTGAATCTATTTAAGGTTTGATAAAAACTTGTTTCATTAAATGGGCTTCCCTTTTGTATAAAGGACTGCTCCTTAAATAGGGAAGATTTAAATTTAGGGGTGCTATATAAGTGAATTAAATTAGCAAGACTATCACGATTTGTTGGCGGACTTAATAGTACAGCATCTGGATTGTCTAGTACAGCTACATCGCTATAAAACAATTGCTGTCCAATTAAGTATTGCTTCGTAATGCCCTTGGTTAGATTTCTTAATTGAAAACTAATTTTCCAATTTGGGTTTTGATTTTTCTTTTCTTTTGCTTCTGTGATTTGTGCAATCTGGCTTATAGGATCAAGGCTTAATTTAATTAAGGAAGCGTCAATGGTATCTACTTCTGCAAATATTTTTTCTTTTGTAAAATTGTAGAATCCTTTAGATCTAAAGAGCGCAACGAGTCTGTCTAATTCATTGTTAATACCTTCGTTCGAGTAAGCTTCTCCTTTTTTTAAGTAGCTATCTTTACTATTTTTTAGCGCAATGTCTTGTAAAATAGGATCAGATAATTGGTAGGTAATGGTGTCTAATAAAGTTTTCTTGTTTAACTCAACCTCCATTGTCACAGTCGTTCTCCATTCTCTTTTTACAGTATCGGTTCTAACGATAGGTGTAAATACTGGATGATGGTAGCCTTCTGTCGCAAGAAAATTAGACATATATTGTACCGTCCTGCCTATTCTTTCTGGCTGGTAGCTTTGCGGTTTAATGATGGTATTTAAAAAACCATATTGACGAATTTTACGCACTTTGATACTATCATCCCAGTAATCGTCTAATGCAATACTCAGTTCCTTCGCGTTGTGTTTGGAGGGGGCATCTTTTACAACCACTTTGTTCTCGTATAGAAAAGCTTTTTCCTTGGGATAGTTGTGCACGACCGCGTTTTTGAAATCTGCACAGCTATTTAAAAAAAATAAAAGGCTGAATAGACTCAAACTTGAAGAGAATCGAATAATTTTAACTTTCCCTAACTGCATGAAAATGATCAATAAGAATGAGCTCAAATATATCCAATCTTTCGCCCATAAAAAACATTGGGCCGA
>CAZLKW010000058.1:0-9734 GCA_964560215.1 uncultured Sediminibacterium sp.
TGCCAACGCTGGTATGACGCGTTTTGGAAGTGGATGGGCTTGGTTGATTGTAAAAGATGGGAAATTAGAAGTTAGCTCAACACCAAATCAAGATAATCCATTAATGGATGTAGCAGAAGTAAAAGGTGCGCCAATTTTAGGTGCGGATGTTTGGGAGCATGCTTACTACTTGAAATACCAAAACAAAAGAGCAGATTATTTAGCTGCATTCTGGAATGTAGTCAACTGGTCTGTGATTGCAGATCGTTTCGCAGCAGCAAAATAAGCAAACTAAAAAGCGATTGATACAATGAAATAATCAATTGGTAATAGGGATCGTTCAGAAACCGTCTTCAAAAGAGACGGTTTTTTTATGCAATAGTTTCAGAAATATTTATGGAACTGGATCGTATCCATGTCCACCGCCAGGCCTGCATTTACTCAATCTTTTAACACCTAAATAAATGCCTTTTAAAGGACCATATTTTTGGATTGCTTCTAATGTGTAATGTGAACAAGAAGGCGTGAATCGACATTTACTTGCGCCTAAATAGGGTGATAATACGTATTGATAAAATCTTATCATGACGATAAAAGGGAGAAATATAATGCGTTTAAGCATGTCCATAAATTCGCTTTACTAGTAGATTCAAAATTACTTTCATTTTTTCATTGATCTCCGACTGCGGTATCACATTCGTGTCCATGTATAAAACAAATAGATTTAATCGCATTCCCTTTAAAGGCAACTGTGCTTTGAATGCGGGCTTCTCTAATCGGTACGCTTCTCTTAGTAATCTTTTAACGCGGTTACGATGAACTGCTTTTTTAAATTGTTTGCTAGGTGCGCCGACACCCGCCTGCAAAATCAAATCAGATGGATTTGCACCTTCTGCCGTTTCCAATTGCTCTAAAGTATAAATCAACCTTAGGGGCGCATTGGACATAGACTTGCCAAAGGAAAACAAATTCTGCATTTGTTTCCTACTTTTTAATTTATCCTCTTTTTGATATGTAAAAGTCTTTGGCAAATTATTGTGATGATGCATTAAAAAAGTCCACCCGAAAACGAGTGGACTTTAAAATTATAAGTTTCTACGAATAGAGATTAAATTATTTTAATCCTTTCTCGCTAGATACAGTTAGTTTCTTGCGTCCTTTCTTACGGCGACTTGCTAATACTTTACGACCATTAGCTGATTCCATACGCTTACGGAAACCATGAACTGATTTACGACGACGTTTATGAGGTTGGAATGTACGTTTCATAATATACTTTTTTTTGCGGGTTATTAGGATTATTCCTATCTGCCCTTGAGGTTTAATACTTTATATTCTAAATCCGTTCTTATAGCAGTCACCATACCACTACCTGTGAAAGGACGGCAAAAATAGGGTATTTTTTGAATTTTAAGCTAAATCTGTATGATTTGCTGTAATTTTTTGACCAAAGAACAAACTACCCTGTTCTTCAAAGCTGGTAGGATTGTCTGTAGTAAAAAAGCTTAAATGACCATTTTTGCTACAGTTTTGGTCAATTTCAGGGTGATTTTTTAAGTAAATCGCCAGACTTTTAGCAACTATGTCCCCTTGAGTCACCAATTTCACCCCTGCTGGCAAAAAGCTTCGAATCTTACCCGCCATCAGTGGATAATGGGTGCATGCAAGCAATACCGTGTCGATTTTGGGCGATTGTTCGAATAATTGATCAATGTATAGTTTAACAAAATAATCCGCTCCTGGGCCATCATATTGACCATTTTCGATTAAAGGAACCCACATTGGACAAGCCTGTTGAAAAACCGTCGCTTCAGGAGCAAATTTTGCTAACTCAATAGGATAACTTTCACTCTGAACTGTTCCGGTCGTTCCTAAAATTCCTAAGTGATGGGAGTTAGAATATTGACCAAGCACTTCTGAACTTGGACGAATGACTCCAAGCACTCTTTTGCCAGGTGCAATATTAGGTAAATCTAACTGTTGGATATTTCTAAGTGCTTTTGCAGAAGCAGTATTACATGCTAATATCACCAAAGAGCAACCTTGTTTAAAAAACCACTCAACCGCTTCTAAAGTGTATTGATAGACCGTGTCAAATGATCTAGTTCCATAAGGTGCACGCGCGTTATCTCCAAGATACAAGTAGTCATATTGAGGCAATTGTTGCTTCAATTCTTTTAGAATGGTAAGACCACCATAACCACTATCAAAAACGCCAATGGGTGCTTGCATAAAATATAGATTCCTTCTTCACTTAAACAAATACACCCCGTTGTTGACAACGGGGTGTATTTAGTATATATTAATTAAAATATTACCCCTTTTTCGCTGGAGCTGCTTTTGGTTTAGCGGCGCCACCTGTAGCTGCTTTGAAAGCATCTTCGATTTCCTTAGGAACTGGAAGCTTTAATTTTAAAGCAACACGGATCGTTAAGTTATCAGCGATAGAAGGTTGAGCATAAGGAGACAATGCGTCTGCTTTTAATACTAAATTATATTTTTGCTCAGCAACAACTTCACTTAATGCTTGTGCAATTTTTTGTCTGTAAGGCAATAACAAAGACTCTTGTTTTTGCTCCATCATTTGTTGTTGGTACTGTTGCCAGTTAATCAACTTGTATTTTAAACGATTTAAATCGTCAGTTGCCATTTGTAAAGCCTTTGGTCTTTTAGACAAATCAGCAGAATCTCTTCTGTAGATGCTATCTTTTACTTGATAATCCTTTAATGTGTAGTCATACTCATCTTGTAAAGAATCTTTAGCAAAAGAATTTAATACAGTATCTAATTTTTCTTGGATACCAGGGAATAAAGCAATTACACTTTGGTCATCGAAGTAACCAATCTTAGTTTGTGCTGTTGCACTGTTACCGAAAGAACAAGCCACTAACAAGATGGCTGCAAATAAAACTTTCTTCATTGTCTATTTTTGTTTGTTTGTTTAATTATTGATGACCCCAAGATCTTTTAAAATATCGTCGCTTTTATCCAACTTCGGGTCTGCAAATATAATGGTAATTCCTTCACTTTTATCTAAAATGAAGTCATACGAACGGGCGGTAGCCATTTTTTGAGCGGCATTATACACCCTATCTTGGATTGGTTTAACTAATTTTTGGCGTTCTTTGAACAAATCGCCTTCATAACCAAAACGCTTTTTTTGCAAATCTCTCAATTCCTTCTCCTTCATAAATAACTCATCCTCACGCTTTTTTCTTAGGTCCTCCGACAGCATGAATTGTTCCGCTTCGTAGTTTTTATACATTTTGTCTAATACCATTTGCTTTACGTCAATCTCTTGTTGCCATTGATCACCTAAAGCTTTTAATTTCTTATCTGCTTCCTTATACTCTGGTATTCTATCTAAAATATACTTGGTATTGATGACTGCATATTTTGATTGTGCTTTTGCAGTAAATGAGAAACTCATCATCAATACACCCAATAAAAACATTTTTTGCAATTTCATAATTCTTGTATTTAAACGTTCAATTTATTCTGGTTCAAATCCTAACATGAAGGTGAATCTAGCAGCATCTTTTAAAGAGTTGGTTCCATCTAAACGATCTAGACCAATACCGTAATCAAATCCAAGTAAACCAAACATCGGTAGGAAGAAACGCATACCTACACCAACAGACCTTCTTAATTTGAATGGATTGTATTCTTTCATGCTATACCAACCATTAGCTGCTTCAAAAAAGCCTAATGCATAAATGGTACTACTAGCAGCCAAGCTTAATGGATACCTAACTTCCACTTGGTACTTATTAAAGATTGTAAATTTCTGTCTTGAAGATTGTTGATCTGGATTGATTTTAGGATTAGAGGACTCGTACACTGGGTAACCTCTTTGTGCAATGATATCAAAACCAAGTAATGCAAACTGATTACTCAAGCCGGCGTCACCCACCTGAAAACGCTCAAAAGGAGAGACAGCAAGTGATTGATTATACCTTCCCACAAATCCATACTTTGCGGCAAATTTTAAAACAAATTGTTTGTTACGATCTTCTCCAGCAGGCTTACCTAATGGCACATACCACTCACCATTAAAACGCCATTTATGGTATTCTAATAATTCATATGGATTTGACTTAGTCGCGAAATTTGGATCAAACAAAGAATAGGGTGGAGTCAATTGACCGCTCAACATAAAAGTAGAACCCGTTCTTGGAAACAATGGCTGATCTACAGATGTTCTTTGCAAAGCAATCCTAAGGTTTAAGTTGTTTACGATACCATTATCAAAATTTGGAAGGTTGAAAGGATCAATTGCATAGTTCTTCAAAGTATATCGTGTATAGTTTAATCCCATACTTAAAGAGAAATAGTCATCTGGCCAAGCCAATTGACGGCCAAATGAAACCGTTGCACCTGTTGTTGAAATATACCTAGAATCAGCAGCGTTCGGATCGAACAAACCAGTCAATTGATCAAAGGTTTGACCAAATTTTGTATTGTAAACACTTACAGTTAATGAATTACGTTTTATACCACCAAACCATGGTTCAGTAAAGGAGAAGTTGGTAGATCTAAATGCTTTACCATTACTTTGAAAACGTATACTTAATTTTTGACCATCGCCCATTGGCAATGGATCCCAAGCCTTTTTATTAAAAATATTTTTAGAAGAGAAATTATTAAAAGTCACCCCCAAGGTACCTGTCAATCCAATAAATCCGCCCCATCCAGCACTTAATTCCAATTGGTCACTTGATTTTTCTTCTACCCCGTAATTGATATCCACTGTTCCATCTTCAGGATTAGGAATTGGATCAATTTTGATTTTTTCTTGGTCAAAATAATTCAACTGAGAAATTTCACGCTGAGAACGAATCAATAAAGTACGGCTGAATTTATCTCCAGGTATAGTTCTGATTTCACGACGAATAACAAAATCTTTTGTTTTATCGTTTCCTGCGATTCGAATTGTTTTGATCGTTGCTTGAGGACCTTCCTGCATTCTTACTTCAAAATCGATGGTGTCATTGTAAACAGCAGTTTCAATAGGATTGATACTGAAAAATAAATAACCATCATCTTGGTATAGACCACTAATATCTCCCCCCTCAGCTGTTGGTGTTTTTCCTAATTTATTAAAGAAGGTTTCTCTATTGTAGATGTCTCCTTTTTTAATATTCAAAATACTTGCCAAAACAGAGTCTGGATATTTTGTATTACCTCGCCAAGTAATATTACCAAAGAAATATTTTCGTCCTTCTTTGATTTGCATATCAATATTTAAATGCCCAACCGCATTATGGTAAACCGTGTCATTTTCAATTACAGCATCTCTAAAACCCAATGAGTTGTAGTAGTTCAATAAATTTTCTTTACTCTCATCGTATTTCTTTATATCAAATTTAGAAGAAGAGAATCCAATTCTTGCGTATGGATTCAATACCTTTTTAGTTTTTGAAAAAGTTAAGTAACCACGCTCTTTTAAATATTGATCAAAAGTATAAGGCGTTGTTTTAACAATAGCAGGCTTGTCATTCACTGGGAATAAAGTTAAACGAGATTTTTCGTGAATCTCTTTCAAGCTTTTTTTCAATTTTGTTTCATCAATCAGATTGCCACCAAAATTGATATTATTGATTCTTACTTTAGGGCCTTTTGTTACAAGAAACTGAAGCACTAATTGATTTTTTCGGATAGTATCTTTTATTTCTCTAATTCTAACTGATGCATCTTGAAATCCCTTTTCTGCATAGAATTTTTTTATCCCTTCTATCGCAGTGATGCGCATGTTATCTGTGACAACTCTATTAGGTGTTAAACCTGTTTTACCAGAAAGCTCATCTGTTTCAGACTTTTTAATTCCGATGAAACTAAATCGAGACAATCTTGGTCTTTCAACCACATTAATTTCAACATCAATTTCATTTCCTTTCAGATCTGTCAAATACACACTTACATCGCTAAAGTAATTTTGATCCATTAATTTATGAATCGCTTTAGCAAAATTATCGCCTCCTGGCAAAGCAACTTCATCTCCCTCATTTAAGGTAGATAAAGACAATAATAAATTTTCATCAAAAAATTGATTTCCAACAACTTTGATAGAACGAATCTTATACTTAGTAGGTGTTTTTTGATTTAAGATACCCAGCAATTTAACATTGATCTGGCTAACAGAGTCTTGCGATTTTTGGTCTTGCGCAAAACTAGAGGTGGACAAGATAAGAAAGGATAGAATTCCTATAGTAAACTGGGTCAATTTCTGCATCTGCTGGTGGGGCTAAGTATATATAATTTATAAGAGGTGCAAATTACTCGTAATATTTCAAAGTCTTTGTTAAAAAGCCAAAAAAACATATTAATAATTTTAACTATTTAAGTTGATTTGAGCGCTTGTTTTGCCAAAACGGCGTTCTCTGGACTGGTAATCCAAAATCGCTTCGATAAATGCTTCTTTGCCAAAATCCGGCCATCGGGTTTCTGTAAAATAAAGTTCCGCATAAGCAAGCTGGAAAAGAAGAAAATTACTAATTCTATGCTCCCCACTCGTTCTAATCATCAATTCTGGATCGGGGAAATTACTGGTAGATAAAGCTTGTTCAAAGGCTGCTTCGTTAATTTGGGAAGGATCCAAAAGACCTTCTTTTGCTTGCTTAGCCAAGCTTTGAGCAGCATGTATGATTTCCCATCGACTGCTATAACTCAATGCAATAACTAATTGTAAACCAGTATTTTGCGAAGTTTTTTCGGTTGCATTTGCAAGGGCTTCCCTAGCTTCATTTGGCAATAAATCTAAATTACCAATAAAGTGAAGTCTAATATTATTTTGATGTAAATCTGGTACCTCTTTACTAATAGTATCTACAAATAAAGCCATTAAACCAAGTACTTCGGCCTGAGGTCGATCCCAGTTTTCAGTACTAAATGCATATAGCGTAAGGTATTGAATACCAATCTCAGTAGCCGCTTCGACCACCTTTCGAACGCTTATAACACCATGATAATGACCATATAAACGGTCTTTACCCTGTTCCTCTGCCCACCTGCCATTCCCGTCCATAATGATAGCAATATGTTTTGGAAGCCTAATTAAATCCAAATTTTCCATGATGTAAAAATAAGAAAATCAGCAGGTTATTTGCGCTTAAATTTAAGTCTGCTAAAGAATCCAGGCTTATTTTGACCCGATTCCTTTTCTTTAAGACCAGCTAGTTTAGACCTTTTACCTCCCGGTTTAAACTTTTCTTCACCATAAATTTTAATCAAATTATAGGAGAAGCCTACTTTAACTGTAAAAAATTGATCCTTGCCAGATCTACTTCCTTGATAATTATGTACAATCTGGGTAGCCCCAACAGGCACCGAAGCAACTGTTTGAGCCTGAACCACCAACGCGCCATCAGCTAAAAAATCTAACTCATCTGAATTAACAAATCGATACATCCCCTCGGCAAAGAGATTCCATTTTTGAGATAAATTGTATTTGAATCCAAATTGAATTGGAAAATTCACAAAACCTTTTGCCTTTTTAACTTCAGGTAAACTTATTGAATCAATTTGCGGCGGAGTGACAGTAGAATAAACAAACTGCTTGATTCCATCTGAAGTTGGCAACATATATCCAACCCCAATTCCTAAATAAGGTGTAAAACGATAACGTTTATTTCCAGGTAAATACCTTGTAAAATTAAATTCTCCAAGTAAACTTATATCATGAAAATCACGTGAGAAACGCATCCCTCTTCTTTTCTCATAAATATTGGTGGATAGTGTATCATTTGAACCAAGTTGTATTTTTTCATAGTTCAATCTAACGCCACCATAGTCATTGAATTGTTTTTTATAATACAAGCCTCCCATATAATATTTAGATAAAATATCAGGAACATGGTCGCCCAAAAAACCAGATCGACCAGCATGCACGCCAATCTCGCCTCTATTTTCGAGCAATTGCAAATGTTGTCCATTCACAATGGCAACAAATGCAACAAAACTAGTAAGTAAGGATATTTTTTTTAGCATGCTTAATTTCTTTTATCTAATCCCCAAGTCAGCTTCGTTCTTAAGGTGGTTAAATAACTATTTTCATTTAGTCTTATAAAATGCACACAGAAATTTTCTTTCTTTACTGCAATTTGAATACTAATTGGAACTATTTCTTTTCTTGCATCTAGGGCGCAAATTAATTCATCTGTTCTCCCTTCAATTTCAAAAGAGATCACTGAACTGTCTGGAACAACTACAGAGCGTACATTTAAATTGTGTGGCGCAACTGGGGTGATGACAAAACTGGATGATTCAGGAAATAATATTGGACCGTTACAACTCATATTATAGCCAGTAGAACCAGTTGGTGTTGCAATGATTAATCCATCTGCCCAATAAGAGTTTAAAAATTCACCATTTAAATACGTATGAATTTTGATCATTGGAGAAGTATCCCGTTTATGAATCGCAAATTCATTTAATGCAAATGGATTGCCATCAAATAAAGGTATACTACTGTCAATATGCAGCAATGTTCTTTTGTCAATGACATAAGATCTGTTGACCAAGGCTTCTACCATAACAGCTAATTCATCCTTAGATATTGTTGCTAAGAAGCCCAATCGTCCATAGTTAATGCCTAAGATAGGTATCAATGTATCTCCCACCAATGTGATGGAATCTAGTACTGTTCCATCACCACCCAAAGAGATTAAACAATCAATATTATTATGCAAATCCAATGAAGACTCGAAAGCAATCATTGGTGTAGAGACTAAATTAGATAAGTTGAATTTTTTAATTAAATCTGCAAAAATATAAATGGTAATGCCAAGACGATCTAGTTCAGCAATCAAGTCAATCAATGACTGTTGTTGATCCAAGTCTACCCCTCTACTATATATGGCTACATTCATGAAATAAAGTTAAAAATTAATTCCGCCGTGCAAATATAAACCTTTGTCCCCCAATTGGTTGATACTATACTCCATATTTAACACAAAGTCATATATACTTATCACATCTAATCCAATGCCCGCAGTCCTTAACAAACTATTAGCCAATGGATTCCCCTTATTTTTTTCTTGACTGTACACATAACCTAAATGACTAAAGGCTTTAATCCACAAGGTATATTTAACAGATGGCAAGAATTTTTTGGTTACAGGATTCACAACAGTATAAGATCCAAGCCTTTGATGAAAAGAACCTTTGAATAAGGTAGCCGCGTTGCCATCCACCACATAATATTCTAACCCATGCATTTGCATTAGTCCGTAACCCATTATTTTTCGATCAGAATAATTTGACTGTTGCATGATTCTTCCGATAGTCAAAGACTCAGCAAGAAGGAACCTAGAGGTAGCAATTGGCTTAGCTACTACTTGTCTAAATTGGAAGGCGGTTAAATTACTCTCTTTGGAGAATCTTTGAAAAAAAGCAATATCTGTGCTCGCCCCTTTTGTTGGATAAGCATTGTAATCGAAACGTATTTTTGAATAGGAAAGATTAAGGTCTAAAAAAGAATAACTTTTTTTATGATTCGGTAAAAAATCAGGGGCTATAGCATAAGCAGAATCAGAAATAGATTCATTGCCCTGTCCTACCTGTAAAGCAAATCTTTCATATAAGTTTGGACGATAGGTTAAATTGACATTTGCTCTGTAACCTTTTCGAATCACCTCTTCTGTTCTTAGAAAAACTTGTTTATTGCTTTCCGTTTTATAATTGATTTCCTTCTGATTAAACTGCGCCCATCCTAATCCAAGTCCGTATTTTAATTGCTTGTCGATGAAAGGCATTTG
>CAZLKW010000059.1:0-9440 GCA_964560215.1 uncultured Sediminibacterium sp.
AGGCCATGCCGCTGCATCACCTAATGGACAAATCGTATTACCTTCTATCTTTCTTTGAATATCCCATAGTAAATCGATATCTGCAATCGTTCCTTTACCATGTTCTATTTTATATAATATTTTTTCCATCCAGCCTGTCCCTTCTCTACATGGAGAACATTGACCGCAACTTTCATGGCGATAAAAACGCGCTAAAGTCAAGGTGTTTTTAACGATACACTGGTCTTCATCTAAAACGATAAATCCACCTGAACCTAACATAGAACCAGTCGCAAATCCACCATCACTTAAGCTCTCATAATTCATGTAACGTGGTTCGCCTTTTGCGGTTGTCAATAAAAGATTCGCAGGTAAAATTGGCACAGAAGAGCCACCAGGAATACAAGCTTTTAATTTCTTGCCTCCTTTAATGCCGCCACAATATTCGTCACTATAAATAAATTCTTCTACTGTAATCGTCATATCAATTTCATACACACCTGGCTTATTAATATTGCCACATGCAGAAATTAATTTTGTACCAGTCGATCTACCAACGCCAATCTTTGCATACTCGTCTCCACCTAAATTAATAATAGGCACGATTGCTGCTAGAGTTTCCACGTTATTTACCACTGTTGGACGCTGCCATAAACCTTGGATCGCAGGGAATGGAGGCTTGATACGAGGATTACCACGCTTGCCTTCCAAAGATTCAATCAAAGCAGTTTCTTCTCCGCAGATATAAGCACCCGCGCCACGTTGAACATGGATATTGCAATCAAAACCTTTTCCTAAAATATTTTTTCCTAGCCAACCATTCGCCTTTGCCTCATTGATGGCTTCTTCTAATATGTCTACAATCCAAGCATATTCACCTCTGATATAAATATAAGTGTCATTAGAACCCAGTGCAAAACTGGATACAATTAAACCTTCGATTAAAAGATGTGGTAAAAATTCCATCAAGTACCTGTCCTTGAAAGTACCAGGCTCACTTTCATCCGCATTACAAACCAAATGACGAGGAACACCTTCTGGTTTTGCAATAAAACTCCATTTCATACCAGTTGGGAAACCTGCACCACCTCTTCCTCTTAATCCACTTTTCTTAACTTCTTCTACAATGGATTCTGGATTCATTTCTTTCAAAGCTTTTTCTACACTGCGGTAACCTCCCTCACGACGATACACCTCGTAAGAACGAATCCCTGGCACATTTGCTTTGTCTAATAATAGTTTTACACCCATTTGAATATTTTTAACGCGTTCTGTGATTTATTATTTAGTTGCAGTTGCTTTATATTCTGCAATAATTTGATCTACTTTTTCTTTAGTTAAATGCTCTTTGTAAATTTTACCAACTTGCATCATCGGCGCATAACCACATGCACCTAGACACTCTACTAATTTTAAAGTAAAGATGCCATCCTTTGATGTCTCTCCTGGCTTGATGTCTAATTGCTGTTGTATGTATGCAATGATGTCATCAGAACCACTGATCATACATGGGCCAGTTTGACAAACTTCGAAAATATATTTTCCTACAGGCTTTAAATTATACATGCTATAAAAGCTTGCCACCTCGTACACTTCAATTGGCTCAATCTTTAATAAACTAGCGATATAATCCATTAATTCTGTTGGCAACCAACCATCAAAACTCTCTTGAGCAAGATGCAATGCAGGCAATAATGCACTTTTTTGTTTTCCCTCCGGATAACGTGCCACCAAGCGGTTAAACTCGGCCATTTGTGTATCATTAAAAGTATAAGTCATATCCAAAATTTCTTTTTGTTTTAAGCATCTAATTCACCAGCAATTAAATTCAAACTACTCATTGTTACAACTGCATCACTTAACATGCCGCCTTTAATCAATTCCGTATAAGCTTGATAATAAATAAAACATGGTCTTCTGAAATGTAATCTGAATGGTGTTCTTCCACCATCACTGATTAAATAAAAACCAAGCTCACCATTGCCCCCTTCTACTGGACTATATATTTGACCCTTTGGCAAATCGATTTCACCCATGATGATTTTGAAATGCCAAATCAATGCTTCCATCTTCGTATATACATCTTCTTTCTTTGGAAGATAATATTCAGGTACCTCTGCGTGGAATACTTCAGCTTCTGCACCTTTGAATGCTTGCACTTTTTGATACGCTTGCTTAATGATGGAAATACTCTCCCACATTTCTGCATTACGAACCAAGAAACGATCGTAGTTGTCACCAGTTGAACCTACAGGAACGGTGAAATCAAAATCTTGATAACTACTATAAGGTTGATGCACACGTACATCATAATCCACACCAGCTGCTCTTAAATTTGGACCCGTAAATCCATAATTCATTGCACGCTCAGCACTAATTCCTCCTGTGCCTTGTGTACGCTCCATGAAAATTCTATTTCTTGTAAACAAGTTTTCAAATTCCTTAAGGACCTTTGGATATTCATTCAAAAATTTCTCCAATTTAGTAAAAGCAGTATTTGAGAAATTTCTTTCAAAGCCTCCAATACGACCCATATTTGTTGTCAAACGTGAACCACAAATCTCTTCGTAAATTTCATAAATCAATTCGCGGTATTGCATCACGTATAAGAACCCTGTGTATGCTCCTGTATCCACACCAACAATTGAATTACAAATCAAGTGATCCGATATACGTGCTAATTCCATAATAATGACACGCAAATAATCGACACGCTTTGGAGTTTCAATTTTCAAAAAGCGCTCACAAGTAATATGCCAGCCCATATTGTTAATAGGACTGCTACAATAGTTTAAACGATCCGTCAATGTTGTAATCTGATACAGTGGCTTACGTTCTGCAATTTTTTCAAATGCACGATGAATGTATCCAACTGTTTGTTCTGATGTAACAACACGTTCTCCGTCCACTTCCATGATATTTTGAAACACACCATGGGTTGCAGGGTGTGTTGGTCCAATATTTAGGGTGGTCGTAGTTTTTTCTATCGAACCTTCTGGCAATGTGATGTGATTATGTTCCATGTATATACAGTTATACCTTGTTTTTTAATAATTAGCCTCTACCAAACATTTCGTCATCCTTGTCGATCCTTGTTTGATCTTCTACCGGGAATTCTTTTCTCAATGGGAAATAATCCATCTCGTCCACATTTAAAATACGCTTCAGATTTGGATGCCCAACGAAATTGATGCCAAAGAAATCATAAGTCTCACGCTCCATCCAATTGGCAGATTCAAATAATTTAGATGCAGTGTATACATCTGTATTTTCTAATGCACTGCTAACAGAAAAACGAAGTCTTACATTTTCTTTTAAATTATGCAAGTGGTATACGACAACCAATTCGGCACCTTTTTGATCAGGATAATTTACTGCACAGATATCTGTTAAAAAAGTAAATTCCAAACCTGGCTCATCATATAAAAATTGTAACACTTTCAAATTCATTTCCTTTGGAGCTTCAAATGAAAGCATGCCATAACTAGTTGCAAATTGAGAAACTTGGTCTCCAAATTTTGCCACTAATTTTTCTTGTATCATTTCGTTGTTTAACGACATATTGTACGAATTAAGTGTTGGCTATTGAATGCCATAACTATTTAATAATGCTTTGTATTGTTCACTATTTCTACGACGAATACTTTCTTGTCCTACTAGGTCTTGTATTTTCATAAAGCCATCGATAATTGCCTCTGGTCTTGGAGGACAACCCGGCACATACACGTCCACAGGGATAACTTGATCAATCCCTTGTAACACGCTGTATGAATCAAAGATACCACCGCTAGATGCACATGCACCAACAGCTATAACCCAACGTGGCTCAGCCATTTGGATATACACTTGTCTTAAAACCGGTGCCATTTTTTTTGCAATTGTACCCATTACCATTAACAAATCACATTGACGTGGAGAGAAACCCACACGTTCAGAACCAAAACGAGATAAGTCGTAATGTGATGCCATGGTCGCCATGAATTCAATACCACAACAAGAGGTTGCAAACGGCAAAGGCCACAAAGAATTTTTTCTTGCAAGACCAACTACAGAACTTAGTTGTGTTGCAAAAAAACCATCACCTGGCACACCATCTGGTGCTTTTCCCATTCCAATCGCATCTGCGATTTCTGCTTCTTTTGGATGTATGTTAAATCTTACTGGACGCATAATAAATGCATTATATTTTTAAAAAATTAATCTTCCCATTTTAGTGCACCTTTCTTGATAATGTAGATAAAACCTACCAAGAAAAATCCTACAAATAAAAGCACTTCGAAAAAACCAGCCCAACCTAAACTCTTAAAATTTACTGCGTATGGATAAAAGAAAATTACTTCTACATCAAACAACACAAATAAGATTGCTACTAAAAAATATTTAATCGCCATAGGTGATCTTGCGTCACCATGAGATTCAATACCACTGGCAAAATTTTCCAACTTGTCTGATGTTTTTCGCTTTGGTCCTAATAAGCTGGATACCAAAATCATAATGGCAACAAAGCCACCTGCAAATAAGATTTGCAAAGCAATTGGTAAGTAGTTAGCAGCACTATTCATTTATAAGTCTTTTTAGTGCCGCAAAAATACGCAAAGGATACTTGTTTTAACTAAAAACTCCCCATAAATGGGGAGTTTTTTAAATCTTTTTTCAAAAGCGTAAATGGTCTATAAAAAACACTTTAATTATTGCAGATTACCTGCTGTTGTATCAACTGCAGGTTTTTGATTTGCTTGCATCTTTTTAATGATTTCCCAATTCTTAACTAAGCTCTCCTTGATTTTTAAGGTTTGTGCTTCACCAGGCATTAATTCTAATACCATGTCACACATGCCAATCGCTTTTTCTAGGTCTTTGGTTTCATTGTAATAGCCCATCATCGCATAGTAATTGTTTACCAATATTTGCTTGTTTTTTACAGGATCTTTCAACAAATACTCGTTTTGTAAGGTTACGGCCTGGAATACAACACCCATATTATTAGCAGTATCTATCAATCTAGCACCTTTTACATTGAAAAAATAGCCATTTGGACGATCAGGGAAAGCAGCGATATACTGTTTTGCAATTTCTGTAGTCGAAACCCCATCTTTTGCATTTAAAGCTACACTAGACATCTTATAATAATAGAACTCGTCTTTTAAACCTCTTAATTCATAATAATTTGTATTCCATTTTAAAGCGTCTGCATACATATTAGACTTTTCAAACATATCTGCACCTAATTTGTAGTATTTCAAGCGATTTGCTTTCACGGTATCCGCAGTAATTGCTTTTTCAAGGATCCCTGCTAAAACTGTCTCATTTCCTTGGAATTTTGATAGAACCTTCACAGCTAGTTCATAATCTGTATTCAATACCTTATCTGCTGCACTTGTATTAATGAATTGTTCGATATAAGATTTAGCTTGAACAGAATCACCTTTACGATCGTAATTGTAAGCCAACAAGACACCTAAACGAGGCAAGGCAGTAACACCAATAGTAGCTTCTAATTCTTTTGCTTTTGCTAAAGAAGCGTCATATTGACCGGCGCGGAACAAATAGTCTGCATTAAAGATATCCAAAGCTGGATCCTTGTCTGCATTTTGTAAAAATTGGTCTAAATACTGTTTTGCAGTTTCCGTGTTCTTGTCTGCATAATATTGATACAATGCAAAATAAGTTGGCCCAAATTTTGTATCTGCTTCTAATGATTTCTTAAAATATTCATCAAATGATTCAACGTTATTTTGTGATTGATAAACTTTACCAATTCTATAGTAAGGATAAGCGTTTTGAGGGTCTCTACTAACTGCTTCTAAGAATGCAGTTACGGCTTCTCCGCCATTTTCTCCACCTAATTTAAGGTAGTTGATACCCAAGTTAACAAATAAGCTAGGTAATATTGGCGTCCCTTCGTAAGCAGAAATTGTTTCTTTTATTTTATCAATCGCATATTGATGATCACCGACATTAGAAGGCACTTCAGAGTGAATGTACCCTATTGCATTCACGATTTGTTGATTTGATTTGCCTTTGTGTTTTCCTTTCGTAATTAAAGTAGTTGTAATGGCAACTTCTAGAGTTTGCTTGATCGCATTTAAGTCTGCACTTTCACCTGCTTCTAATAACTGTACATGAGCAGTACCCACTAAAATCCATGCATTGTTGCCTAGTTCATCAGCTGCTTTCTTGTATAATTCCTTTGCAGATTGAACAAATGCTTTTTCTGGTGTACCTGATCCATTTTGTGCTAAAATGGCTTGTCCATACCAAAAAATAGTCTCTGGATCTTTTGCATTTTTATCATACGCATCTTTAAAGAAAGCAAGCGCAGACTTGTTTTTTTCATAACGCATCAATTTCAAACCTTCGTTTAATGGAGAAACAGGTACTTGTGCATTTAAACCAGTTAAAGCAAATGCAACGACCATCATCAATACTACCAATTTTTTCATCACAGGTGTTTTTGTGTTTTATAAATTATACTCATTTCAGCCCCTCATTTCGCGAATAATTCGAAGAAAACCAGGGAAAATAAAGCCACTCAATTAAGGTTAGACTTTAAGAAGTCTAAAAATATTAATTTTTTCGCAAGAATTCGATTTAATTTTTAGTTAATTCTACTAAAACTTGTTAGCATTTAGGCCTATTCTAATAAACTATTGCGTTTTTTAAAACCCATTTTTGCAGGCACTAAAAAAGAACGCTTAAATATCAATTGTCCTCTCTCTAAACTTAAGAAATTTAGGAACCCAGTTCCAAGGCCAGCCGCATTTTCCTTAAGAATAAAATAGATGGGCAGGGTAAGAGGATATTGTGCTTTACTAATCGTTGAAGGAGATGGTTTGGAGAAAAACCCTTTCTCTATGCATTGAGTACATTCCACTAATCCAAGTTTAACTTTATTACGCAATTCAATTTGCGCTGGATCATACCCGTCTCCAACCCAATTCATTCCAACAAATCCAATCGCATTTTTATGTGTCGAGATATAATTAATCACTTCCTGGCTTCCATTTGCAGCTACTACATTTTTGCCAAATGGGGCTTCTTTTGCCAAACTATCTTTTATAAAACGAACGATCCCAGTAAGGTTATTGCCATCCATCACCACTTGCTTATCAGACTTACCAGTCAAGCGTTTGCTTAAATCATCTAATGTAAAAATAGAATCGTTAGCCGACTTGTTCACGAGCACTGCTACGGCATTGTAAGCTAAAATGGCAAAATTTGGATTAAAGCTTAAACTCTTTTTATAATCAGCTTGTTCTTTTTTGTTTAATCCACGAGTCACAAAAATCATCCTTGTGCTATCATTGGCTAAGTCTTTAAAACAATCGATTTCAGATTTATAACTTACAATTATTTCTGCTTTTGGATTGCTCTCCAAAAACACTTTTAACTGTTCTTCCATAAAAGGCTTGAAACTCTCCTCCACAGAAATTCGGATCAAACCTTGGTTAGGACTGTCCTGCATTTTTTCGGTTGTAGTTTTACAAGCGGTCAAAAAATACAACGCAATAAATAATAAACTTAATGAACGCATGGGGTAATTTTTGTTTTTAAGAAAGTATTAATAATCCTGTTGAATTGCTCTAAAAAGCCTAAAAGCTCCATAGAGTAGGCACATCGTGCCAAAAATTAGCCTAAAGTCGTTCTCAATATTCAAAACCATGTCGATTTTGAAATATTTTGCGCCTAATAAGAGTCCTCCAATGCCTAAAATCAAGGTAGACATGGAAAAATCATAAATTCTTCTGAAAAAACGATACGATTTTTCGGATTTTTCTCTCTCTTCCATTTGCTTCAATTTTGAAAAGCAAATTAAACAATTAACATGGTAACGATTTAAAAAATTATCTTTACAACCAAATTTGAGTTCATGAGCAAACCTTCTCTACCACAAGGCACAAGAGATTTTAACGCGGCAACCGTTCAAAAAAGACAATATATCTTTCAAACTATTCGTAATGTGTTTGAATTATATGGATTTCAGCCTTTAGAAACGCCGGCGATGGAACAATTGGAAACCCTGATGGGCAAATACGGAGAAGAAGGTGATAAGCTTATTTTCAAGATTTTAAACAATGGCCTAGACAACCCTCAAAAAGCAGCAGCTACCCAAGAGGGTTTCCAAAAAATATTAGACGGAAAAAGTACCACACAAATTACCGAAAGAGCTTTAAGGTATGATTTAACCATCCCTTTTGCTAGGTATGTGGCGATGAACCATGGTTCACTCACTTTCCCTTTTAAACGTTATCAAATTCAGCCTGTTTGGAGAGCAGACCGTCCTCAAAAAGGAAGGTATAGAGAGTTCTATCAATGCGATGCAGACATCGTTGGATCTGATAGCTTACTAAACGAAGTAGAATTGACGGCGATCTATTTAACTGTATTTCAACAACTGGGATTGCAAGTGGAAGTGAAAGTAAATAATAGAAAAATTTTACTTGGCCTTGCTCAGGTTTGCGGTGGAGAAGATAAAATGATTGATCTAACTATTGCAATTGATAAATTAGATAAAATTGGTTGGGAAAAAGTTGCAGAAGAATTAGAGAGAAAAGGATTTACTACTCCGCAACAAGCAACTATTCAATCCTATTTAGAAATACAAGGCACGAATGAATCAAAATTGCAACAGCTAAGTGCACTCTTAATTGGAAATGAAAATGCAGCGAAAGGAATTGAGGAAATACAATATGTTTTAGACTATCACAAACAAAGTGGTTTATCGAAAAGTTTAATTGCAGATTTTACTTTAGCAAGAGGTTTAAATTATTATACAGGATTGATATTTGAAGTAAAAGCAATCGATGCACAAATGGGTAGTATTGGCGGCGGCGGCAGGTACAATGACTTAACAAGTTTATTTGGCGTACCGAATGTACCTGGTGTGGGCATTAGCTTTGGCGTGGATCGTATTTATGATGTACTTGAAGAAAAAAATCTTTTTCCTACCTCTGTAGAACAAAATACTAAAATTTTATTTTTCAATTTAGGTGCAGAAGAATCTAAAGAAGCTTACCACTTAATGGAAAAATTAAGGGCAAAAAAAATTGCTTGTGAAATCTACCCAGACAAGAGTAAATTCGACAAGCAATTTAAATATGCAGAGAAGAAGGGTATTCCAAATATCATCATCATCGGATCGGATGAATTAGCTAAAAAAGAATGTACCCTTAAAAATTTAACGACCGGCACACAACAAACTATTCCATTTGATGCTATTGCGCAGTTGGAATTTTAACCTTTAGTTGTAGTGCTTATCCCAGAAATTTGCGTAGAGGTCTTCTTCTTTTAAGGCAACTGCTCCACCCTCTTTAGTGCCTACTAATTCCATGCCCTGTACAAAAATGCTAATTGATTCTACTGTCTTGCCTTCTTTTCTTTTGAAAATTACTAATGCATCATACGTAGCTAGGTAAAAACTATCTACTCCTTTTTTCTCTAAAGAAGTTGAACCCATTGCT